>JAAXQI010000102.1 GCA_012974315.1 Desulfobacterales bacterium
GTCTGGTATCGGCTTTTTCATGAAAAGCATGGCCTTCGAGGAACAACTTGCCAGCCTTGAAGCAAATACACAGTTTACAGAACTGCAGTCTTTGCGAATGAGCAACGAGTGGTTAAAGAACCGGGTAACAGTTTTGCAGGAGGAAAGGGCGGTTCTTCTTGATACTGCCGTGGCAGATTTAAACAAAAAGGGCAAGCTCATCGAATCAATTTTGAGCAGTGTCGGGGTGGATATAAAGGTCCAGGTGAGCAATGAGAACAGCGGCGGTCCGTTTACCAGTTCTGTCGGGGCAACCAAGGATGAACTTATTCTGCGTACCGATCAGTATCTGGATACCATTCAAGATGTACCACTTGGTGCACCTGTGCCAGGAGTGCTTACTTCAAGATTCGGTCAGCGTTTAGATCCGATCAATGGTAAATCTGCGTATCACCGGGGTGTGGATATCAGGGGGCAAGCGGGGTCGGATGTCAAGGCCACTGCCAATGGTATAGTCAAAAAGCAGAGCTATGATAAAGGAAATGGACGGTATATTCTGGTTGACCATGGTAACGGGTTTTCAACAAAGTATGCCCACTTGAAAAAAAGTCTTGTGCAAAAAGGCGATTCTGTTGAAAGGGGACAGGTCATAGCCCTGGTTGGCAGCACCGGCAGAAGCACAGGTCCCCATGTCCATTATGAAATTCATTACGACGGCAAGATTCTCAATCCGACACGTTTTGTCCGAATAGCAAAATATCTCAAAAGATCCCAAAAGAACCAGTAACTGGCGCAGCAAAAATAGCCCTGTCCAGCGCTTGATTTCAAACCGCTATATTTTATATCTAATTAAGAGTTTTAGTAAAATGTTCTCCCAAGAAGAAAAGTATGTATTTGGGGAATCATTTCTGGTATTTCTATTGTCAAAATAAAAATCATATTATCTTGTCGGTGTGTTTAAACTGTAATTTTTTAGAGGAGGTTTGAGGATGAATATCAATGTTGATGCAATTGTGGGATGGGGTTCAATATATGCGATCAATATAATTGGCGCACTCCTAATTTTCATAATCGGAAAGTGGCTGGCCCGGCGTATTGCCGACCTTCTTGCAACGCTTATGAAAAAAAACAATGTCGACCTGACCCTCGTTAATTTTTTAAAGAACCTAACATATTATATTCTTGTCGTTCTGGTGGTAGTGGCTGCAGTAGGCAGACTCGGCGTCAACACCACTTCTTTCCTGACTATTATAGGTGCCGCTGGTTTGGCTATTGGTCTTGCCTTAAAGGATTCATTGTCCAACTTTGCAGCCGGGGTGATGCTTGTGCTCTTCAGGCCTTTTACTATCGGTGATGTGGTATCAACAGCAGGTATTACTGCCAAGGTCGAGAAAATCACCATCTTTAATACACTCTTCTGTACCGCTGACAATCAACTGGTCATTGTGCCGAACAACAAAATCATCAGTGATATCATAACCAATATTAATGCCAAGGACACCAGACGTATTGATCTGGTTGTAGGAATCAGCTATACCGATGATATGGTGCAAACCAAGGGTGTTCTTGAAAGGCTGGCGAAAGAGGATTCCAGGGTTTTGACAGACCCGGAGACAACAGTTGCGGTTGCTGAACTTGCTGATTCCAGTGTGAATCTGGTTTTCAGGCCCTGGGTAAAAACTGCTGACTACTGGGCAGTGCGCTTTGACTTAACGGAAAATATCAAAAACGCTCTTGATGAAGCTGGTATCAGTATTCCTTTCCCTCAGCAGGATGTGCATCTTTTTGTGGAGAAAGAGGAAGCGGCCCAGGTTATGTGATTATGTTTTGCAAACCCCATTGACAGCACTGGGCTGAATACCTATTAATTATAGATCATAATATAATGCATTAAGTCATACGGAATAATTTGATGCCATGGTAGAAAGCTGAAATTCGATATATTTATATAAGAAAATAAAACCCCTCAGCTTATGGCTGTTGGGGTTTTGTTTTTTGAAGAGCGTACAGTAACGATATTTATGGAAAAAAGGTGATTCCCCCATTTTTCCTATAAGATTAATGACAGAACAGGAGCAAGACATGACACAGGCAAAAAAGGGAGATACAGTAAAAATTCATTATACCGGAAGGCTGCAGGACGGTTCAGTATTTGATTCATCCAGTGGGCGTGAACCGCTGCAGTTTATTATTGGAAGCGGTCAGGTTATCGTGGGTTTTGATGAGGCTGTTACCGGCATGAAGGTCGGCGAGAAAAAAACAGCCGAGATCCCCTGTGAAAAAGCTTATGGGGAGCGGAATGCCAGTATGGTGATGGTGGTTGATAGAAAACAGGTGCCTGCTGAACTTGACCCTGAAGTCGGCCAGCGCCTGGAGATGGGAAGCCCGAGCGGTGAGCTTCTCACGGTTAACATTGTTGATGTAAATGATGAAAAGATAACTCTTGATGCAAACCCTCCCCTGGCTGGAGAGGATTTGACTTTTGATATCGAACTGGTGGGAATCAGTTGATTTTCGCCAGGGAAATACATTGACACTTGCACTGGGCATGAGTACCTTAGTGTCTGAAAAAACAGTGATTTGTCAGTATAAGCGTAAGAGAATCATAGAGCAAGTTGTTCACTCGAATAATTATTATGCCTGTTTATGAATATACAGCTTTAGACCGGGTCGGGAAAAACATTTCTGGCATTATTGATGCTGATAGTACTGTGGCAGCCCGCCAGAAGCTTAGAGCTTCCGGGAAATATCCTGTTCAGGTCAAAGAAACAACCTCTAAGGCGAAAGCAGAACCAGGTGCAAGTTTTTCTTTCCCCACAGTTTTTAACCGGGTTACAGCTGATGACATTCATGCCTTGACTCGCCAGCTTGCTACCCTGCTCAATGCCGGCATACCATTAGTCGGTGCTCTTGACGCACTTATGGAGCAGACCACAAACCCGCCCCTGAAAAGAATCATCGCTCAGGTTAAGGAATCAGTGAACGAAGGAAACAGCCTGACTGCTTCTCTTTCTAAACATCCGAAACTTTTTTCAAATATCTATATCAACATGGTGCGGGCTGGTGAGGCATCCGGTTCCCTTGATGTGGTATTGGAGAGACTGGCTGATTTCGGAGAACACCAGCAGGCTTTAAAGGGACGTTTTCAAGCGGCACTGGTGTATCCACTTTTCATGGCGATAGTTGGTTCAGGCGTCCTGTTTTTCCTCCTGAGTTTTGTGGTGCCGAACCTGACACGTATCTTCACTGAGATGAAGCAGGTTCTGCCTTTGCCCACCACTATACTCATCTGGTTCAGTGGTTTCATGCGGTTGTACTGGTGGATAATAGTTGCAATTATGGTGGCAATTATTGTGGGGATAAAAGAGGCTATAAAAAAACCAAAAGGGCGCTACATCTGGGATACATTAAAACTCCGTTCCCCGGTTATCGGGCAGATAAACAGGAAGATTGCTTTATCACGATTTGGAAGAACCCTTGGCAGTCTTCTGCAAAGCAGTGTGCCTCTTATCACGTCATTACAGATCGTACGTAATATTGTCAACAATGTGTTGATCGGCGATGTCATTGAGGAGGCCATTGAAGATATCCAGGCAGGGAAAAGTTTAAATGTTGCCTTAAGTAAATCTGTGTGGTTTCCACCCGTTTTCAGGCAGATGATATCTGTAGGTGAGCAAAGTGGTGATCTCGAGGGAATGCTGCATAAAATTGCTGATGCTTACGAACGGGAGGTTGAAACACGTATCACCGGAATGACCGCCCTGATTGAGCCGATAATGATCCTCTTAATGGCAGTAGTTGTCGGGTTTATCGTTATATCGATCCTGCTGCCGATTTTTGAAATGAATCAGATGGTTGGCTGAACGGTTGAACTCCTGGTTTTATTCCTAACGATGAAACATTTTATTCATGTCAAAAGTTTATAAATTTCTTTACAATCCAGGTGATGCAGCATATTTTTATTATTTGTTGAAATGTTCGTGAGGAATACGGGCCAAGAGTTATTGCATGACAGGAAATATACGGATAA
>JAAXQI010000011.1 GCA_012974315.1 Desulfobacterales bacterium
TATCAGTATCATCCTGATGTTCGGCTATTTTCGCCGTCAATTCAGAAATGCGTTTTACAGTACGGGTTGACAATCTTTTTCCAAGTGCTCCCCCACCCTTGATCAAATACTCATCAAATTCCAATCGCTGAGAGTTAATCTTTGAGCGTTTAGTGGGAACAAAATCAATCCGGGCACGTACCCCCTCACCCGTTTGCAGAAGCTGAATCCAGGACTTCTTGTGGACAGGAAAGAGTCGATATTCCTTATCCAGTATAAATTTTGGTGTCTTAAAGCGTTTGATATATGTGAGGTTTTTAGAACCTTCCCTGTAAAGCAGATTAAAAATCGTCTGGCCCGTAACTTTTCCAACCCAATATATATCATGATCGATAAATATTTTTTCCGATGCCTTTATGCCCTTATAACGCCCATCCCGGTAAATAAGTAAAATCTTGTCATACTCAGAACAGGAAACAGTCATGTCACAGTCTGTTTTCACATGGTAACCAAACAGACCTGTTTCACGGTGATATCCAACCGTCAGATTGGAGAGGGCTACTTTTCTTGCCTTAACCTCGGTAAAGGTTTCGATTGTCGTTCTACGGGGATAATGCTTCCCATATTTTTTGAGAAGATCATTCAGGTAACTAATGGTGAACCCAACAATATCCTTAAGTTTATTCTGAACATCTTTGGTGGAACTCTTTATCCCTTTTATTTCCTTGTTCTGTCGATCAATATCAAAACGGGATATGCGTTTGATACGGATCTCAAGCAAACGCTCGATGTCTTCATTGCTTACCGGCTTAATCAGCTTGCTCTCAAACTCAGCCAGGCTTTTATCAACGGCGTCAATGATTGCCTTCTGGGTCTTGCATTCCTCAATTTTTTTATAAATACGCTCCTCAATAAATATCTGCTCAAGTGTTTTTGCATGCAGCTTATCCTGCAGACGACCCAACTCGATCTGCAGTTCTTTTTCAAGATCCAGAACAAGTTTGTCGGTATTTTCTTTGAGAACTTCCTCGACTGAGATATTTACAGGGTTATTATCTCTAATAACAGTGAGGTTTGGGCTGATTGGCACTTCACAGTCGGTAAAAGCGTAAAGGGCCTTAATCGTATCCCTGGCGTAAATGCCACGGGCCAGTTTGATTTCAATTTCTACATTCTCGGCAGTGTAATCATTGATAGACTGTATTTTTATCTTTCCACTTTTATCCGCTTTTTCAATACTATCAATAATGGATGAGGTGGTGGTGGAATGGGGAATTTCCTCGATGACAATGGTTTTTTCGTTCTTCTCTACTATTTTTGCCCTGCACTTCAGACGGCCATTGCCATTGTTATAGCCGGAGACATCAAGCATCCCGCCCTTTTGAAAATCCGGATAAAGGGTTACTGATTGACCTTTGAGAATTTTTTTCTGGGCCCGCAGAAGTTCGCAGAAATTATGGGGCATGATCTTGGTCGCCATACCCACGGCAATTCCTTCTGCACCGAGCAGAAGCAACATCGGAATCTTGGATGGCAGAGTAAGCGGTTCCTGCATCCTTCCGTCATAAGAAGGTTGAAACTCCGTCAGATCCTTATTGAAAAGAGTCTCTTTGGCAAGTGGTGAAAGGCGACATTCTATATAACGGGCGGCTGAGGCATTGTCGCCGGTAAAGATATTGCCGAAATTCCCCTGGCGTTCGATAAGGAGATCCTTGTTTGCCAGGTTTACAAGAGCGGCAAAAATTGAGGCATCACCATGGGGGTGCAGCTTCATGGTCTCCCCAACCACATTGGCGACCTTCTGAAAACGGCCATCATCCATATTATACAGCGTCTGCAGAATACGACGCTGAACAGGCTTCAAGCCGTCACTCATGTCCGGGATGGCACGTTCTTTAATGACATAAGAAGTATACTCCATAAAATTCTCATCAAAGAGTTTATGGAGTTTTCCAAAGTTTGCTATATCTTCCATGAAATGGCTTTTTTTAGTAAAATTTTATGGATTGCTCATCAAAAAGGAGATTAATTGATAGTATCGATACTCCGGCATATCCGGCCCAATCGGTTTATACGAGGTTATTCATTATATATTTCCTACGTTCAGGGGTGTTTTTTCCCATGTAGAAATTAAGTACCTTGGGAACCTCTGACAGCCTGTCTATATTCACCTGGCGTATACGCATATCATCACCAATAAACTGTTTGAACTCAGAAGGTGAGATTTCTCCCAAACCCTTGAAGCGTGTCATCTCTACAGACGACTGATTCATACCCTTACGACTGCCAAGCTTTTTAGCGGCATTATCCTTTTCTTTCTCACTGTAACAGTAAATGGTCTCTTTTTTATTACGAACCCTGAAGATAGGAGTTTCAAGAATATAGATATGGCCTAACTTTACAAGCAGTTCAAAGTAATGCAGAAAAAAGGTCAATAAAAGGTTTCTGATATGCAGCCCGTCCACATCTGCATCCGTAGCAAGAATAACCTTGTCATAGCGAAGATTACTGACAGAATCTTCGATATTAAGGGCCTGCATCATAGAGTACATCTCTGCATTTTTATAGAGAAGCGGCAGGGTTTGCCCCAGGACATTCATGGGTTTGCCTTTCAATGAAAACACGGCCTGCCGCATGGGGTCTCTGGAGCTGACAATCGAACCGGCAGCTGACTGGCCTTCAGTAATAAAAAGCATGTTTTCATCTCCGGGAGATGAAGGCTTGTCCTTGGTGGGGTGATATTTACAATCCTTGAGATTCGGGATTTTGAGAGCAACTTTTTTGGACTTGGCCCTGGCCTCTTTCCTTATATGCTGCATCTCCTTGCGAACCCTTTCATTCTGCTGGATTTTTTCAAGGATCAGCTCGGCAGCATCAGAATTCTTATACATAAAGGCACTGGCTGCGTCCTTAACTTCATTTACTATCCATGAACGAATTTCAGTATTGCCCAACTTGTTTTTGGTCTGTGACTCAAAAACAGGATTTTTAATTTTTATAGCCAGGGCACCGACCACACCTTCACGTACATCCTGACCGGAGAATTTTTTACTGGAAAACTCATTCACACCTTTGAGGATTCCCTCACGGAAGGCTGAAAGGTGGGTGCCTCCCTCACTGGTATATGTTCCATTCACAAAGGAGAAATAACTGTCACCGTAGTTCGTGGTATGACAGAAACAAAACTCAAGGGTTTTATCTTTTGTATAGATGGGTTGATATATCTGGCTGCCGTTAATTTCTTCTGCCAAAAGATCCATAAGACCATTGGCGGAAAAAAATCTCTCGTCGTTGAAATAAAGATTAAGGCCGGAGTTAAGATAGGCGTAGCGCCACAATCTTTTACTCACATATTGATTATCATAGGCAAATTCACCGAATAACTCTTCATCAGGTACAAACTCGACGAGGGTTCCATTGCGCTCTTTTGTCTTGCCCTTCTCTTCGTTTTGAAGAATCCCGGCCTCAAATTGCGCCATGGCATAATCGCCATCCCTGAATGACGTAACACGGAACATTTTTGATAAGGCATTAACAGCCTTTGTGCCCACACCATTCAGACCGACTGAAAACTGAAAGACGTCTGTATTATATTTGGCACCGGTATTTATCACGGAAACACATTCCACCAATTTCCCAAGGGGAATACCGCGCCCATAGTCTCTTACCATTGTGGAGCCATTTTCCCCGATGGTGATCTCTATTTTCTTGCCGGCTCCCATGATATATTCGTCCACACCATTGTCGATGAGCTCTTTCAACAGAATATAGATGCCATCGTCATGGTGTGAGCCATCGCCCAGGCGACCGATATACATACCCGGACGCATACGAATATGCTCAAGAGAACTCAGGGTTTTTATCTTGCTCTCATCATAAACTTGTGCTGCCTGTGTCATACTTATTTCACAATCTAAATTTGAAATGGTTCAAAAAGCGTTCCATTTACAGTAATTAAGAGCATTTTGTT
>JAAXQI010000022.1 GCA_012974315.1 Desulfobacterales bacterium
GCAATACATAAAAAGCATTAAAATAGACCAGAATTCTAGTTGATTAGAATTAAGATCAAATTTAATGAGGTGTCCTTATGAAAATCTTATCGCTTTCCGAAGCAAAAATGAAACTGAGCGCCCTGATCGAATCGGTTAAAACCACCGATGAAGAAGTTATTATTACTAAAAACGGTTCACCGGCGGCAGTTCTCATCAGTTCAGATGAGTACGAAAGCTGGCAGGAGACACTTGCAATCCGTTCGGACAAAGAACTAACTGCTGAAATACAGGCCGGCCTGGCTACGTTCAAGAAAAAGAAGGTAAAGCTCTATACCCTTGATGAACTCTTCAACTAATTTCTGCAAGAATCTAACCATGCCTTATACGTTGAGAATCTCAAATGATACAGTATCTCTGATACGAGGTCTGCATCCCCAGTTAAAAAATAAGATCAGGGCAGCGCTCCAGGAAATTGCCGATGACCCGCACACAGGCAAAACTTTAAAAGATGAATTAAAAGGATTGTGGAGTTACCGCATAAAGAGGATCAGGATTATTTATCGGTTCACCGGTAAAAAATATATCGATATTATTGCAATAGGACCCCGTAAGAATATTTACGAAGAAACCTACAAACTTCTTAAAAAGAAAGAATAACCTCTTTCTTGAATTTCTTGAGCCCTGTGCCCTAAAGGGTATAACGCCCTGCGCTTTTCGTTTAATCCTCACTCCTCATAGCCTTCTGTGTCTCAAGGCCCTGAGCCCTGGGCCTTGTGCCCTTCCTAACAACTCATCAAATTGCATGGTATAAACAACTTTTTTATTTGACATGGCATACAAAACCAGTTACTTTATGTTCTGAAAAACAGAACGGGATAACAATATGGTTTCTATATTTTCAGGTCTTATCACATCAAAAACAAGGATCCGCATTTTAATGCGGCTCTTTTTGAATCCCAAGCAACATGCCTATCTGCGCGAACTTTCCGCCGAATTCAATCTATCTCCCAGCCTTGTCAGTGAGGAACTCAAACAGCTCAACGCTGCTGGTTTTTTAGATAGCCAAAAAAACGGCCGCCAGATCCACTATAAAGCAAACCAGAAACACCCACTGTTCAATGAATTGCAATCAATGGTCCAGAAAGCGATGGGCATGGACCGCATCCTCGATTCAATTCTGGAACGTCTGGGAAACCTTGAAGAAGCATATCTCATTGATGATTATGCCGAAGGCAAGGACACTGGCATTATTGATCTTGTATTAATTGGTGATATAGATCAGGAAAACCTTACTGATCTTGTCCACAAGACAGAACGTTATATTGATCGGAAAATAAGAACGCTAGTCCTTGAAAAAACAGAATGGATAAAAATGTTTTCTACCCTTGAGAAAAGACCCAAACTACTTCTATGGAAGTTGCCGGCCAATAATTCCATACCCCACAATATCAATTAAGATAAGAACAACTGAAGGAATCGACTTGACATTATGAAAGGAATAATTTTAGCAGGCGGCTCAGGGACCCGATTATACCCTGTCACAACTTCGGTCAGCAAACAGCTTATGCCTATTTACGACAAGCCGATGATATATTATCCCCTGGCTGTTTTAATGCTGTCCGGCATCCGCGACATTCTCATTATTACAACGCCGGAAGATAATGCACAGTTTAAAAGACTGCTGAACGATGGATCCCAATGGGGCATAAATATCCAGTATGCTGAACAACCCAAACCTGAAGGCCTGGCCCAGGCCTTTATAATTGGTGAGCAGTTTATCGGCTCTGATCCGGTCTGCCTCATCCTGGGAGATAATGTTTTCTTCGGGCACGGTTTCCCCGAAGCTGTTAGTGAAGCCACTCACATCAAAAAAGGAGCAACCATCTTCGGATATTTTGTCCGTGATCCTCAAAGATACGGAGTTGTCCAATTTGATTCAAACGGTAAAGTTCTTGGGATAATTGAGAAGCCCGAAAAGCCAAAATCAAATTATGCTGTTACAGGACTATACTTTTATGACAATGAAGTCGTCTCCATTGCCAAGTCCATCAAGCCTTCACCCAGAGGAGAACTTGAAATAACTGATATCAACAATACATACCTTAATCGCGGTGAATTGCATGTGGAACTTCTAGGCCGGGGTGTAGCATGGCTAGATACCGGCACCCATGAATCACTCCTTGATGCCGCAAATTTCATCAAGGTTGTGGAAGACCGGCAGGGCCTTAAGATCGGGTGCATAGAGGAAATTGCCTATAGAAAAGGCTTCATCAATGCTGAACAGGTCCTGCAAATTGCAGAGCCTCTGAAAAAAAATGGATATGGGAAATACCTCCTTGAACTTGTAAATACGGAGAACTGGAAATGAGATTTATTCCAACAAAAATTCCTGCGGTCGTTGTAATAGAGCCTGATGTATTTGAGGACAGTCGGGGCTTTTTCATGGAGACCTGGCAGGTCAATAAGTTTACCGAAGGCGGCATAACTGCAAACTTTGTCCAGGACAATCACAGCAGATCAAACCAGGGCACCCTGCGAGGACTCCATTACCAGGTAAAGCAACCCCAGGGAAAGCTCATCCGGGTGCTTGCCGGGAAAATTTTTGATATAGCAGTTGACTTACGGCGCAACTCCCCTAGTTTTGGCCAATGGGTTGGAGAAATCATTTCTGATGAAAATAAAAAAATGCTCTGGATACCGGAAGGCTTTGCCCATGGATTTTATGTATTAAGCGAAACGGCTGATTTTTTTTACAAGTGCACAAATTTTTACGCTCCCGAATACGAACGGACTCTGCGCTGGGATGACCCGGATCTGGCAATTGATTGGCCACTTATTGACGGAGAAACCCCAAACCTGGCAGCAAAAGATGCAAAGGGGTCCCTTTTTAAAGATGCAGAGTATTTTGGATAACTCCATGAAAGTCTTGATAACTGGAACAAACGGCCAACTTGGCTGGGAGCTGCAGCGAACTCTTCCAGATGGGTTTCAATTGTTCCCTTTTGACCATTCACAACTGGACATCACTAATGCTTTAACAGTAGGTCATGTTGTCCATGACATCAATCCTGATCTGATTATCAATACTGCTGCATACACTGCTGTAGACAAGGCAGAAGAGGAAACTGAGAAAGCTTACGCAGTAAATGCACAAGGGGCAGCCACTATTGCCAGAGCTGCAGGCAATGCAAATGCCCGTTTGATCCACATTTCAACGGACTTTGTATTTAACGGCTTACAGTCAACACCTTATATGCCTGACGACACACCTCATCCTGTCAGCGTATATGGAGCCAGCAAACTGGAAGGGGAAAGATTGCTTACTGATATTTTACCAAACGCTCTTATTTGCCGTACAGGTTGGCTCTACTCAACCCATGGGCATAATTTTGTTAAATCCATGCTGAACCTATTAAATATCAAAGAAGAACTGGCAATTGTAGCTGACCAGATAGGTACGCCAACCTGGGCCAGAGGACTGGCGAAAAGTATTTGGGATTTAATTGCAAAACCGGAAATTAAGGGCATCATGCATTGGACTGACGCCGGGGTTGCCAGCTGGTACGATTTTGCCGTAGCCATCCAAGAAGAAGCAATAACACTAGGGCTCTTAAAAAAGGAGGTCCCAATTTACCCCATCAACACCAAAGAATATCCAACTCCGGCCCAAAGGCCGTCTTACAGCGTGTTGGATAAAAGCGACACCTGGAATATGCTTGGCTATACTGCCAACCACTGGAAAAAAAATCTCAGAAACATGCTTAATGAGGTAAAGAATCATGAGAATGCGTAATTTATTGATAACAGGCGGAGCCGGTTTTATAGGCGCAAATTTTGTTTATTACTGGCTTCAAAATCACCCGGAAGACAGAGTTGTGGTGCTTGATGCCCTGACCTATGCAGGCAATCAGGCCAACTTGGAGCCTGTTAAACATCTGGATAATTTCAGGTTTG
>JAAXQI010000162.1 GCA_012974315.1 Desulfobacterales bacterium
AGATGTGTATAAGAGACAGCATATCCACTGTACATCTTGACCTTTTGAGAACGATTCGCAACTCAACATGTATAGCAGTTATCGTAAGTCGCTAATGCACTGCAAAATATAACATTTTGGCTAACTTGCCGTCCGCTCCAAGAGATTTGTTAGAGCCTGATACATTTACCAGTTTTTTATATAGCAATCATTAATGTCCGCCTTCTATATCCCTTTCCTTCAACGCAATAACCGACATTATTAATAGAGATATCAACAGTGAAATTGAACAAAGAATGGTGATGCCATGCCAGCCATATGAATGCCAAACTGGACCTAAAATGATAGAAGAAAGGCTTCCGCCCCCGATGCAAAATAAAATGTAAAGAGATGAGGCGCTTCCTATGGATTCTTTTGGCACATTCTGCCCGATGAGTAAAAACAATAACGGTTGGAAGGTGTAAACACCTAAAAAAAGCAATAGTAAACCTAATGAGGTTAATGCAATTGAAGAAAACCAGCCCATAAGCTGGAAAGACAGCAGACAAACCAATAAACTCGAGAATAAAATTTTGTATGTTCCAATTTTCTGAGAAAGATTTCCGGCAAAGGGTGCAATTAATGCGGTAATTCCTGCAAAACTTATCCAACCTATTTCACCCGATGAAAAGTTAAAAGGAGGCGCGATAAGCCTGTATGTTAAAAAAGTGACCATTCCGAGAAATCCAATAAACAGGCTGAATCCAGCCAGTAGCAGTGATAGGATTTTGGGGTTGAATAAAAGTCGTATTGAATTTGCATATAACCTGGTTAACTTTTGATGATTTTTTGACTTTTCATCATGCCTTTCAACAAGAGAAAGAAAAGTTAAGGCTGAAAGAAATAAAAGAATAAAAGAAACAATTCTAAATGAAAACTGCCAACCGATAATGGATGTCAGAACCCCCATTGAAACTCTGCCGAAAATAACACCTAATGTTCCAGATGCAACAATTGTTCCCATATAAATGCCGATTTTGTTTTTTGGAGAGGTCTTCGCTATGTGCGGGAACATTGATGCCGGGATTAATGCAGCGCAAATTCCCACCAAAACCATGGCTAATATAAATAAACTGAAACTTGCCACATAAGATGAGTAGAAAACCGTAATAGCCAGCAAAAGAAGTCCGGTTACAGCAATTTTGGGTAAATCAAACTTATCAGTGGCAGGGCCGAGAAATAAAAAGGTGGTGGCGTAAAATAATGAAACAATACTGAATGAATACCGTGCCTGGGTGATGTCAATTTTAAAGGATTCAGAAAGTTCTAAAAATATTGGTTGCGTCATAAATACAGTAGAAACCGCCAGCAGATTAATTGTGCATGCGATTAATAACTTAGATCTATCTGTTTTTAGAACCCCTTCACGCAAAGTCGGTTCCTTTTTGAGGTTGGCTAATATATGGAAAGTTATACTTGAATTATAGTGGAAGAGGAGAAAATGTAAAGTGTAACTGAGTTATGATGTCTTGCCACAATCTTGACTTTTGGGAACCGCATGCCGAGTCAAGATTGCCATTGGATATCTTGACCTTTTAAGAATCAAAAGCGATAAACTTTTTTTTGAATTTTATATTCCTGCTTATTGTCATTTTCTTCTACTTTTACCTGGGTTCCTTGTTGCCTTTATCAAATGATTCAAGCCAAACTCTTTCCCAGTCTGAAGGTTTATTACCCGGCCGTATTGGCAGGAGACTTGTAATGTGAAACTGAACGCCTTTTTCACGGACGGCAATTTCTGCAATTTGACGGGTCATGAAAGCCGGATTGATTTTCGTAAGCTTAAGCCTTTTGAAGGTTTCAAGGTCCCGGAGCGGGTCATCCAGGTAAGGGTTTGGTTGGGTATTTTCAGTTATCGGGACATACACCCCTCCATGCCCGGAATTCCATGTCCGGCTGACAACTATCTGGTCAAAAAATGCGCGTGCGGTCTGAAAAGCAAGATCGTTCTGCGCTCTTGTTACATTGGAGTAGTTGATTCCAAAAGCACTACCAACGATGAGTAGCCAGAAAAAGATTACAATATAGCTTTTTGTCTTCAAGTTGGTTGTGGTCTGTTTTTTCATTACGTCGCATTCATTATGTTCTGTGGTCTATCAGGTACGCTGTCATTCCCATTATTAAGTGTATATGATATTTATCCGCCCAGATATGCCTTTTTTACTTCAGGATTATGAAGCAGATCTTCAGATGGGCCTTCGAGGGCCATATGACCATTTTCAAGCACATAGGCACGGCTGGCAAATTTAAGAGCCAGTCGGGCATTCTGCTCGACAAGCAGGATCGTTGTCCCTTCCCTGTTTATTCCTTTGAGAGCTTCAAACATGGAGAGCATGAGAAGTGGTGCCAGACCCATGGAAGGTTCATCCAGAAGCATCAACTTGCGGCCGCTCATATAGGCCCTGCCCACAGCAAGCATCTGTTGTTCACCGCCGCTTAAGGTACCTGCCATCTGGGATATCCGTTCCTTGAGCCTGGGAAAAATGGAAAAGACCTGTTCCGTATCTTTTGCAATACTGTCTTTATCCTTGCGGGCAAAGGTGGCGAGTTTCAGGTTTTCCATCACCGTCAGGTTGCCGAACAGGCGGCGCCCTTCAGGTACATGGGAAATGCCCAGTTCACTGACAACTTTATCGGGTTGATACTGCAGCAGGTTCTTGCCTTCAAAATTCATGACAGATCCACTGTCGGCGGGAAGCAAGCGGGATATGGCGCGTAATGTTGTGCTTTTGCCGGCACCGTTGGCCCCGATGATGCAGACGATCTCACCCCTGTCGATGCTAAAATCAATACCGTGAAGCGCCTTGATTTTGCCATAGGAGGCCTGCAGGTTTTTTATTTCCAGCTGCATCAGGTGACATCCTCCTTGCCAAGATACGCCTCGATAACATCCGGGTTGTTCTTGATTTCGTCAGGGGTCCCTTCAGCAATAACTTCTCCAAACACAAGGGTCTGTATTCTTTCACACAAATCCATAACGAATTTCAGGCGATGCTCAATCATAAAAATTGTAACATCAAAATCCTGGTGCACTTTTCTGATTATGGTAATCATGCGGTTGAGTTCATCAGGCGTCATTCCGGCTGTGGGTTCATCCAGCAAAAGAACTTTCGGGTTTGTTGCCATGGCACGGGCCATTTCTAAACGTCTCTGAGCGCCGTACGGCAGACTGACAGCAAGCTGTGAAGAAAACTGTGCAACATTAAATGTTTCCAACAGATGCATGGCCTTTGAGGTGATTCGTTTTTCTTCCCTGTGGCAGCGCCTGGTACCGAAAAAAGCATCCAGTACTCCATATTCCAGTTGGGAGTAACAGGCCATTTTTACGTGTTCCAGAACAGTCATGTGGCGCCAGAGCAAAAGGTTCTGAAAGGTGCGGCCAAGGCCCATGGAGGCAATCTTATGGGGCTGATGGCCGATGAGGTTATGGCCGTCCAGTTCAATATTTCCCTCTGTGGGGGTGTGGATGCCGGAGATGAGGTTGAAGATCGTGGTTTTGCCGGCACCATTTGGCCCGATAAGTCCCACGATATGACCCGGTTCGAGGATGAGATTGTAGTTGTGGACAGCTCTCAATCCCTCGAAATAATGAGTCATATTGTCAACCCGCAGTAATGCCATATTACTGTTCCTCAATCCTTTTCTTTTTGGGCTTCATGAGCTCTTTGGGGTTGAACTCGGTAAAGGCAATAAGGCCTGTGGGGCGGAAGAGCATAACCAGGATGAGCAGCAGTGGGATGATGATCCACTTATAGATTTCCAGAGGGCGCAAGGCCTCACTTAAGATGCTGATGCTGACAGCGCCCACAATGGAACCGGTGACAGAATTAAGGCCGCCGAAATAAACCATGGCCAGTATTTCTGCCAAGCGCTGGATGCCGAACGACCCCGGGTTTACATAACGCAGGACATGGGCAAAAAGTCCGCCTGCCACGCCAGCCCAGAAAGCTGCGAACATGAAGGCAATGATCTTTGTCTTACGCGTGTTTACTGTCATGACTTCGGCTGCTAATTCATTGTCGCGCACGGCATTCAGGGCCTTGCCCATTGTAGAGCGGACGAAATTGTTGATGATCCAGATGCACAGGACCATAACAGTGAAGACCATGGGCAGGTTGGCATAATTTGGCTGGCTGGACATGCCCCGTGGAC
The DNA here is from genome assembly GCA_012974315.1 of Desulfobacterales bacterium. Taxonomy (GTDB): domain Bacteria; phylum Desulfobacterota; class Desulfobulbia; order Desulfobulbales; family BM004; genus BM004. Next base: position 4,171 of record JAAXQI010000162.1, read on the forward strand.
CGCCGATAAATTCAAGGTTCTCAATAAGGCTTTTGACGATAAAGAGAAAGGCAAGTGATATGATTGCCAGGTAGTCGCCCCGGGTGCGGAATGACGGTATGGCAATGACCAGCGCTCCCAGTGCGGCGATTAAGCCGCCTCCAATTAATGCCAGTGGGAAAAAATAAAAGCCAAGAGCAACAGGTAGCAGGGCGTCTCCGAACAGTTTGTCATTGGCGAAAAGCAGCAGGGTAATGGTCGATGCGCCATAGGCACCCAGTGCCATGAAACCCGGGTGCGAGCAGGAAAATTCCCCCATGTAGCCATTGATGACATTGATGGAGAGCGTCAGCATTATGGCGATCATGGTCAGTTTTAACACCAGCAGCCGGTAATCACTCAGATCAGTCCAAAAGTGCATTGCGCCATAGAAGAAGCCAAGATGTATGATGGCCCCGATGGAAACTGGACCCTTATCCAGAAAGGCAGCCAGCTTGTTGGCAGGTTTCCGTAACGATTTGGCAATAAGCAGAATTGGCAGCCCGTATACCAGGATCAGGTAGCCGATGATTCCCGGGATAAGCAGGGGTTTCTTAAGTACGGTGAGAAAGCCGAAAAGGACCGGAATTTTTGGGAGACCAAGATAGTAGGATATGAGATCACCCAGGAAATATTCTATCAGAACAGCACCAAATACACTAAAAAGCCAGCCGATGAGGGGAATTCCGGCGAAAAGCTTTTGCAGCCATGCCTTGAATCCCTTTTTAGGGCGCTGATCTTTTTCGTTTTGTTCTTCCATTCGGTTTTTTTAATTATCGCAGAACAAGCGCTTAAGGATTACAGCCTAAGCTGGGTGGAGTGAGCCTTGCCGAAAAAACCATGGGGCCTGAAGGTCAGTATAAGCAGAATGATTGAGTAGGCAATTACGTCCCGTAGGGTTGATGGAAATATCCAGGCAGCAAAGATTTCAATAAAGCCAAGCATAAAGCCGGCAAGGGCAGCACCGAGAATGGAACCTCTGCCGCCAAGAATAGCTGCGACAAAAGCCTTCCAGCCAAGCAGGATGCCCATGTACGGATCGAGCACAGGATAGGCGAGGCCGTACAGAATGCCCGCAGCAGCGGCCAGGGCAGAGCCGATGGCAAAGGTGAGTGGCGCGATCCTGTTGATGGAAATACCCATTAAGGGAACTGCCTCAAAATCAAAGGACATGGCACGCATAGCCATGCCCCATTTACTTTTCTGTATAAACCGGTGCAGCAGGAACATGAGGGTCAGGGATACCCCGACGATAAGAATCTTTTTGTTGGTCACATAGACGCCGCCGAATTGGTATGTAGTCGACTCAATGAGTTGAGGAAAACTGAGTCTGCGTGCTCCAAGAATGGCAAGGTTACCGGTCTCAAGAATGATGCCGATCATGAGGCCTGTAATGGCAGCAGAGGCCCGGGGTGCTTCACGCAGGGGTCTGTATCCCACCCGTTCGATGAATATCCCCACAAAGGAGGTAATGAACATGGTGATAATGATGGTAAGGATGAGGATCAGCCAGCCGGGCAGTGGAATTCCGGTCATGGCGACAAACCCGAGCAGGGCTGTCGCCACGCCGAAACCGATATATGCGCCAACCATAAAGATATCGCCATGGGCAAAATTGAACAGCATGAGAATGGAGTACACCATGGAATACCCAAGGGCGATCAGGGCGTAGAAACTGCCCCACTGTAAGGCATTTACAATGTTTTGGAGAAAAAGATCCATAAAGGAGAGGTTAAAGGTCAAAGGTTTAGATGCTGGCAGTTGACAGTTATCAGTTTGCAGCTTTTAAAAATCTGCCAACTGATAACTTACTGCAATTTTTTTATGCTGTTTCACATAGCCGAACAGGGTAGCAATAACAGACTTCAATCTTAATCTATTGGCTAGGAAGTCAAAAAACTGTCATCTCGAACGGCAGAATATCTAAGTGTTGTCATCTCGAATGGCCGTCAGGCCGGAGAGATCTTAAAGCATTAAGAAATAAAGAACCCTTTAAGATTTCTCACTCGTTCGAGGTAAGCGACCAAAGGGAGACTCCGAATGACATCTTGTTGCTTTGTAGGACAATCAGGCTGATCCCGACTTAATTACGAGACCATCGATCCAGACTATGGACAAACGGATTTATAAAATTCGTATTCTCCCGTATCGCTGATTTTTACGATAACAGCGCACTTGATTGGATCCCCTTCTTCTGTGAAGGTCATATCTCCGGTGATACCGTTAAAATTCTTGATCTGTGCCAGGGCATCACGGACAGCCATGCGGTCTTTTTTGATGTTGCCTGTAACTTTGCCGGAGTTCTCAATGGCTTGCTGAACAAGGCGGAGAGAATCCCAGGTAAGGGCTGCGACATCATCTGGAGTATAACCGTATGTTTTTTTGTAGCGGTCGATAAATTCCTTGGTTGCGCCTTTTGCTCCGGCAGCAGCATAATGAGAGGAAAAGAACAAGCCGTAGCAGTCCTTGCCGCAAAGCGTTACGGTCTCGGCAGAACCCCAGGAGTCGCTTCCTACAATGGGGCCGGTCCAGCCAAGCTCATGGGCCTGCTGCACGATAAGGGCGACTTCATTATAGTACTGGGGAGTGAAAAGTACCTGGGCCCCGGATGAACGGATCTTGCTCAGCTGCGAACTGAAATCTGCATCCTTGGTGGTGAAACTTTCATAGGCGACAACAGAACCGGATCCATGGATCTTTTCCCAGGCGATTTTGAAAAACTCTGCAAGCCCTTTGGGATAGTCACTGGCAACATCATAAAGAACCGCAGCCTTGGTGAACCCGAATTCTTCTGTGATAAAATTAGCCAGAACCGGTCCCTGGAAAGGATCAAGGAAGCAGCCCCGGAAAACAAAAGGACGGTCCTTGGTGGAATCAGGATTTGTGGACCAGGGGGTGATCATGGGAGTCTCGTAGTTGTTTGCCACATCACCAGCAGGAACCGCCTGTTTGGAAGACTGGGGACCAACGATAACTATTACTTCATCCTCGGTGATCATCTTGGTGTTGGCCTTGACAGCAGATTCTGCCTTGGATTCATTGTCTTCAATCACCAACTCCACTGGATATTTCTTGCCGCCCACCTCGATGCCGCCTGCCTTGTTGATATCTTCAAGCCACATCCGGGCAGCATATTTCGTACCTTCACCGACCTTGGGGATATCCCCTGTTATCGGGGCATTGATGCCGACTTTGACAATCGTCTTGCGCCCAAAGGCCCATGCATTAAAAGATAAACCCAGAACAACGATAAGTCCCCAAACGATACCCTTGAATAAGCGTTTCATTTTCTCTCCTCTCTTGGTGTAAAAAGTGATTTAATGAAAATTGCCCTCTATTTATATATTTAAATGTAACACAGCGTGTTTGTACCTTTAATCATATCCAGTTTACAACTGAAAAGTGTTTCTCAAATATGATGGGTATTTATACTTACATAAAAAAAGATAAAAAACTAAAAAAAAATCAGGGATGGGGAATCTCTGCGATAATACTGTAAATTTCTTTCATTGCTTCCGGTGGAACCACGCTGTACCAGTGCCCGGTGATAAAAGCTACAGCATAGAACAGAAGAAAGGTGGTGAGTACAGCTGCCGGCAGGAGCAGGATGGAGTTTTTCTTTTTGCCTGGTAATGCCAGCGTCAGGCAGTCATCAACAGGGCAGACGGAAACGCACTCCATGCAGCCGATGCATTCCCCGGTACGGATGGTTTTCTTTGAGGTTAATGTGATTGATGCAGGGCAGGTTTTTTCACACTTTTTGCAGTCAATACAGGTTTTCTGGTCCCGCTTGACCTGGAAGGGGCTGGCAAGTGCAAGGAGGCCGAGCAACGCTCCGTATGGGCAGAGATATCTGCACCAGAAGTTGCGTATTACAAATGAGATGGCAATCAGGAAAAGCATGATACCAATGGAAAGCCTGGAGGGAGAGAGAAAGAAGAGAAGCATTTTGGCGTCAACTGCCAGGTTATACGGGGAGTTATGAAAAAACTCTAAATCCTTTAGCGTCATTTTCCAGGCGATGAGAACGAGAAATAAAAAAAGCAGTTGATATTTCAGGGATAAAAGCGTCAGGTCAAGCCAGATTGGAACCTTCCAGAGGATTTTTAGTTTTTTAGCTGTTTTTTCCACCAGGTTTGAAGCAAACCCAACAGGGCAGATCCAACCACAGAAACCTTTGCGCAGCAGCAGTCCAATGCACAGGGCAGCCAGGAAAATGGTGAGCCCGGCCGGGTGGATCATATCGTAATTGCCACTTAAAATAAGCCGTTTTAGACCTACAAGAGCACCAATGGGCAGAAAGGCCTCCACCGAAGGGGGTCTGGGTACATAGGTTGATGACTGGTCTGTGGCCCAGAGATAGAACAGGTAGTAGCGGTATCCTGCATAGAGGCAGAAAAGAGCAAATCCTCCCTGGACCAGGGTTCTGAGCGTTTTAATCCATTTGGGCCTGGTGAGATTGGCAGATGATGTATTGTTCTTTTCCATGGACCCAACATACCTTAATGGATCAGGCCAGACTTTGACATAAATCAAGTTTTTGAATATTTAAGGGGACAGATTTGAAATCTGTCCCCAGAAGATTGCTGCTCCGGCAGCTCGTCAAAAAGTATACCCACACCATGTCGGCTCCGCTCTCCTCCAAAGAAGATTGTGATAAGCATGCCCGCCAGCAGTAAGAATCCAATGATTAATATAATCAGGTCATCCTTTTTCATTATGATTTATAGTATTATTTAATAGGCTTATGGGAATTAAAAGCCAGACCAGGAATAAGTAACATTTCTGACTGGAAAAACATAACTTTTCTAACTGAAGGACACTCGAGATTGTACCTGGCAGAGCATATCATAGAAGGGATAAACAACTATGTTATCAGGGACTCCCAGTATGATCCTGGTTCCGATTGCTGGCAGAGCAGGGACCTGTATGATCTGGGCAGCTCGCCTTGGGATTATATAATATATCCTGGCGACAATTCATTCTATATTGATGAGAGAGTCACTGAACGGCTTGAAGCATTGGGCGTTGCATATGATTTATGTGAACTCGAGGAACTTCTCTGGAAATTTATCAGGCAGGAGATCAGACAGAAGCTGGAGCCGTTCCATTGCCGGGGCCAGAGATCAAGGTCTCAAAAAAGTAATAGAAAAAAACCTGAAGAGCAGCAGGTACAGGTTTTTGATAAGCGGCGTATTTATTATCTTCGCTCCGGAGTTGTTGACCAGCGCAGGATTGGTAGTGTGCCGCTCAAAACTTTTTCAGCCGTTTTTAATAAGTCAAGAGATGAGATCGAACAATATTTCATCCAGCTTGAGAAGAGCCTTGAGCCAAGGGAGTACAAAGAGTACGCCTATGTGATCTTTGATCTGCAGCGCCACTTTGCCGGTATGTCTGCACGATTAGTACCCCAGGCCCTGGACCAGGATGAGTTAGATGAGAATTTTGTAAAGGACCTGTGCAGTTTGCATAGAGATCAACTTTTCTGGGCAGGTGTGCAGCAGAAAAATAGATTGCATGAATATCTTGTACGATATGCGGTCATGTTTTTTGATTATGAGTTCGATGGAGGTTCCGGCTGGGCAGAGTATATACAGAATTTCATGAACTCGAAACGGTTTCACGCCCCTCCAGCTCCACAGGAAAGTGTTGCGATGGGTGAGATTGTGGAAATATTTGGAGTGGCTGAAAAAGAACTCCATGCAATGAATAAAAGCGATCTGACAAAACTTTTCAGGCAGAAGGCCCATGAGCTTCACCCTGACAAGGGAGGTGAGCATGATGCGTTTGTTCGTCTTGCGGAAGCCTATAAGGAAGTGTTGAAGGGGAAAATTTAAAATTGTCTGGATCTCATACCTTTAGCCTTTAACTTTTCTCCTTAAATAACGCTTCAAGACGTAGATTCCATCAGGTGTAAACGGCTCCTTCTCACTGAGCGCAAGCACCTTTTCAGGAGTCATGAAAAAGCCGCTTTCGATCTCTTCCTCCTGGAGGATCATCCCCCCATCATAGGTGCAGGAATAAACCCTGCCCCACACCAGGTTTGAACCGTCTTCATGGCAAAAGGTGAAATGGGGAATTAATGGAGTGTCCCGGATTCCAAGTTCTTCCTCAAGTTCACGCACGGCTGACTCGTCATAGCTTTCACCGGCCAGAACCACGCCACCGGCAGCAATGTCATAATAGTTGGGATAAATGTCTTTGTTCATGGTTCGTTTCTGGACAAAAAGCTCATCTTTACTGTTAAAGACCAGAATATAGGCCGCACGATGAGGGAGACCCCTGGCCCGCATTTCATGCCTGGGTGCACTACCTGTTTCATTATTGTCCTTATCAACGATCAGGATAATTTCATCTTGTGCCAACATATAAAGGAGGGACCTCAATGAAGTTTTTACTAAGAGAAAAAGCCACTGGGCCGGTTAAACCTGCTGCATAACTTCCAGCCCAATAGCTACGAATTGAAGGAAAAATTTACAGGGTGAATTCAGTTACCCAAAAATCATGCAGATTGCAGAAGCTGGTGGCATAGACCCTTGAGCCGGCGTCATTGGGCAGTTCAAAAGTTGAGATTGCTTCCTTGTCTCCGGGGTCAAATGTCATGGCACTCAACAACTACTAAATACCCAATCAAAAGATCATATGTGTCAAATAGGAGTTATTTCCTGCTTGAGAAGGCAGCAGGAGATTTTATAGAGTGGCTTGCCGTCTGTATCATAGCGCAGATTGTCGGGCTGCAGCATTTTATTGATCACACAACCTTCAGGAATATCGAGGCTGAAAAATTTACCCTCAGTAAAACCGGTATTTTTGATAAGCCGGTTCTCTTCGATCCTGAATACGTTTACCGGGTAGTCCTCACATAAGGGGCACTGGTAGACCCTGCCGTTTGGAAAGATAAAATAGTTTTCCGCCACCCTTCCTGCACATTCAAATTTTCCCTCTGGTTCCAAAAATACCTTTGGGAAGATGGCCGTTATTCCATGTGTCGCAGCATCAGCAGCCACCTTGGGAATTTTCTCCAGCCATTCTTCTGGAGTAAGTTGCCAATTGTCTGCACCATTTATTGCAGTTTTCCCTCTGATACCTATTACCTGGATGAAAAAACGTTTTACTCCCCATTGAGCCAGCAGGGGAACCATCTTATGGAGGTGTTCAATATTGTATCTGCTTACCGTGTAGATCAGGCTGACGTTAAAACCTCGGGTAACAGCTGTCTGCAGATTTTTCGTGCAGGTGTCAAAAACACCATCGCCCCGGAGTGGGTCGTTTACTTCAGGATTAGGGCCGTCAAGGCTGAAACTTAAAAAATCAAGATCGGATGGGGCAACTTTATCCAGGAAGTCATGGAACAGATAACCATTTGTGTCAACAGTGACAGAACTGTATCCCAGCTTCTTTGCATACCGTATGACATGGGGAAGCTCAGGATGCATGGTGGGTTCGCCGCCCAGAAAAATAACATTGGATTCTCTGTGTTTATCCTGAAAAAGCTCGAGCCATTTTTCCAGGGTTTCTCTTGATACAGTAGAAGAACCGTGTTGTTCAGGATTTATATAGCAGTGTCGGCATGAGAGATTGCATGCGGTCAGAACATGGAAAAAGATATTTCTTTCCCCGCTTTTGAATCCGACGGTTCTGGCTTGGGTCAGACTCATTTGTTGTCCTTTACAGCAATTTGAGCGAGTGTATAGCTGGCCAGGGGACTGTCATGCCAGTAAGTATTATCAGGGGCAGCGAAAAAGGTTTTAAAAAGTTCCAGGCTTTCCCTGCGCAGGACATGCGGGATTATTTCAGCAGACATCCCCTGGTACAGAGGGTTGAGACTTTGCAGATCAAGATTAGTGCCGCCGCCCATAATATCCTCATACCCGTAAACTATTTTGCGGATACCGTTTAACAGCAGGGTCACATAGCACATGAGGCAGGGTTCCATGGTTGAATATACAACAATTTCGCTCCGGTCTATTTCCGGGTGGAGCGCAAAGAGTTCCCTAAGCGCCACTATTTCAGCATGATCGAGTTCATTTTGATCCGTTGCTTTGGAATTAATTCTCCGGCCCCTGCTGACAATTGTTCCATCATGGACCATGACGCATCCTATAGGAAATTCGCCGGCAGCCAGGGCTTTACCCGCCTCACCCAGAGCCTGGTGCATGAAATTTTCATAATCTGTCATCGTAATTGTCCATGTCCTTACAAAAAATCAGAAATGAGCTATATATTCTTTGATTGCTTCTCAGACAAAAGTTGCAATATTATATAATACCAATG
>JAAXQI010000032.1 GCA_012974315.1 Desulfobacterales bacterium
GATACTAACATATGCATCAATTACTTGAGGCTTCTGTTGCATCAATTACTTGATGCTCCCGGTAAAATCTTTATGGTGAAATAATTATGCAACAACATACTGACAAAAATTTGTCTTCATCCGCGGATCAATCCTTCACAAAACGTTTCAAGGATGAATTAAAGCTTGCTAACATTTTCAGAGAATCAACCAGCATCAACGAACTCCTCATTGGTCTGAAGCAGGAGATGAGGAATTATTTTAATGCAGAAGCTTTCACTATTTATTTTGCCGACAATAAAAATCAGCAGATAGTCTCAATGGTAAAGGCTGGTCGCTTACGCAAAGAGATTCGCCTGCCTTTAGACAAGAGCAGCATTGCCGGCTACGTGGCTACTACAGGATCGATTATTAATATCGCTGACGCCTATGACAAGCCCGAATTAAAAGCAATTGACCCGAAACTTCAATTTAACCGTGACTGGGATGATAAATCTAAATTTACAACCAGGCAGGTATTGTCTGCTCCTGTATACTATCAAAAAAACCTCTTTGGTGTTGTTCAAATTCTGAACAATAGGAATGGAAAAAGATTCACAGATGATGATGTTGATAATCTTAAAGCAATTACTGAAGCCATTGGCCGGTTCATTATTGAGCACAAACCTACCGGCACCAAAAGTAAATCAAAAAAAGCAGAGCAACTAAAGCCCCATGGCAAAAAAACAGATCCCTATACTATTCTCATCCAAAAAAATAACATATCTGAAGAAAAATTAGAAAGAGCTATAAATAAGGCTGAAAAAGACAAAAAAAATATCGAAAAAATCTTAATAGATGATTTTGATCTCAGTAGAGTTGAGTTGGGAAAAGCCCTGGCACAATTTTACGGTATTCGCTTTGAAAATCTGCAAAATACTATCTATAACCCTATAGACCTTATCAAGGGCAAAAACATAGACTTTTTTCTTCGGGGTCTCTGGGTTCCGCTTCATACGGACGGGACTGAACTTATCCTTGCCATAAACGACCCCTTTGATATCAGCAAGATTCAAGAGGTTAAGCAGTTATACCGAACTCCCAATGTGGATCTGCGTTTTGCCTTAAAAGATGACATAAAACAGTTTTTGAGCTCCTTTCGAGGAGCCATGAAGACGAAGGGTAGCGACAAATCAGTAGGTGATATACTCGATGATCTCAAAAGCATGGATCTTGATGCGTCTATTGAATCAGAAATTTTTGAGGACGATGCAGATGTCAATGATAATGCCGTAGTCCTCCTGGTCAGAAAGATCATTGAGGATGCCCATTTTCAGATGGCCTCAGATATCCATATTGAGCCTTACGGTCATGCAAAAGATGCTGTTGTGCGCTACCGGATAGACGGCCGTTGCCAAAACGCCCTGACAGTACCAAGTGCCTATATCCGTTCCGTTGTTTCAAGGATTAAAGTCCTTGCCAAGATGGATATCTCTGAAAAGAGAAAGCCACAGGACGGGAAAATCCGTTTTAAAACAACCAACAATAAAATTATTGAACTCCGGGTTGCTTCTATCCCCACAACCCAGAATAATGAAGATATAGTTCTGCGTTTGTTGTCTTCAGCCGAACCAATCCCTCTGGATCAAATGATGAGAAAGGAAACATTTGATCGTTTCAAAACCATCATCCAGAAACCCTATGGCATTGTCATGGTTGTCGGACCAACCGGTTCCGGCAAAACAACTACCCTGCATTCAGCTCTTGCCTATATCAATAAGCCTGAGCGTAAGATATGGACCGCTGAAGAACCGGTGGAGATAACCCAATATGGCTTGCGCCAGCTCCAGGTTAACGCAAAAGCGGGTCCTACCTTTGCCCAGGCGATGAGAGCCTTTCTGCGAGCAGACCCGGATGTTATCATGGTTGGCGAGATGCGTGACCATGATACTGTCAGGATGGGAATAGAGGCCTCTTTGACCGGTCATTTGGTCTTCAGCACACTGCACACTAACTCAGCACCGGAAACCATCACCCGCCTCATAGATATGGGTATGGACCCCTTTAACTTTGCTGATGCGCTTCTGGGAGTTTTGGCCCAACGCCTTACCCGTGTCCTCTGTCCACGGTGCAAAGAAGCTTACCACCCGGATAAATTTGAATATGATCATATCAAGGAACTTTATGGTGAGTATTATGATGAACGCCTTAATGTTCCCTATACTGATGACCTGAGGTTGCACAAACCCAAAGGCTGTAAAGAGTGCAATGATGTCGGATACAAAGGCAGAATTGGTCTGTATGAATTACTTATTGGTGATCGGCCCATGAAGATGCAAATAATAGAGCGGTGCCTGGTTGATGATCTTCGTGATGTGGCTGTGAAGAATGGCATGATAACCCTGCTCCAAGACGGTATTCATAATACGTTTCTTGGAAACACGGATATGAAACAGGTTTTGAGCGTCTGCTCACGTTGATGATGCCAGAAATTCCCATCGCAGGGTTATGAGAAAACCGGAAGATATGAAAAGATATTCTTCGTAAATTCTACCTGCAGACAAACCTGTACGTTGTTCTCAAATCAATCCGGCAAACTAATAATTTATTTTCAACCTGTCGGCTAATTCTCCTGCAAGGTGCCAGGATACGATCTTGTACCTTGAAACCACCGGTGATGCTATAAGTACATTCCCGTTAAGGATATGTAGCTTTGAACTCCAGTCAGAAGCATTGATTTTCATGGCAATAGAGCCATTTGTTATAGAAATCTCACAATATTCCGTATCAATATCTTTTAAAAGATCTGCTATATCAGTATCCCCCGGCAAACTGCCCTTCATTGAATAAAACAGACTGATATTGGTCTCAATAAGGTGTAGACGCGGAATTATAATCTTAACTACACGTGCTTGCTGGACATAATTTATGTATGAAGGGATAGCTACTGCTGCGAGAATACCCATAATGCAGACACACACCATCAACTCTGTGACGGTCATACCACGCTGGTTGCCTGACATAAATGACAGGCGCTTTTGTTTCAATCTTCTCTGATTGAACGTATGGGTTAAAATCGACACTATAGCTTTCATTGAGGTATGGGGGCTGCAATAGCCTCATGACTGAGTCTTTGCCGCAGTTCCTGCCAGAGGCTCAATTGATCCGAGCCACCCAAATGCTCTGAACTTTGTTTCCTGGCAAGCCAATATCCCTGACCGTAAAACTGTAAATCGGAATAAGATCAGGTCGTTCCGATGCAGAAAGAATTACATCGACCAAACTATCTAAAATAAGTGGCTCCGCTGTCGGTTCCCGGTAAAAACTTAAAACCATATGTGGCTGTTTGAGCTTCAGGGATTTTACGTATGTGAAGCGCATCTTTTCATCCGGGATTTCGAGGTTGCGCAGGGTAAAATATTTCGCTGTGGCAAAGTCTTCACAGTCTCCACCGTTACTGATAAGCATTTCCTGAGGTGTTGCCCAGTAGTCTTCTTTTTTCCAGTGATACAGGTCATCCACGAACTCCAGTTTATTAAAAAAACTGTTCACGGATTCGAGCTTTTCCATTTCAGGGGCCTGGCTCTTTTCACGAATCAAAGCATGCCAATCAGCCACTCGCTGCTGTCCGGGGTCAAGCTCAAGAGCTTCTTCCTGAGTTTTTTTCTTCGCCCCACAGCCGCTCATAAGAAAAACAAGGACTATCAGGGGAACAATTACAAATAAAAAGGAACGCCCGATTTCAGGATATTTCGATTTTTTTAGTTGAAAATCTGACATATAAATTATTCAAGAATACATTCATCCAAACTTTACAGAATCTCTGTTCCAAAACTTATCTATAATTATAATTTATTGCATCACATTATCAAGTATCACTTCAGTTCACGCACAGTACAGAGC
>JAAXQI010000172.1 GCA_012974315.1 Desulfobacterales bacterium
CTTGTATTGCGTTGTTGCCAGGATAGGAATCTCCAGCGTTTTAGCGCAGTGAATAAGGAGGCTGGTATTGCGCACCACCCTTTCAGCCTTGTAAATCGCGGTCATAAGTCGTTCCTGCGGATCAACGATCATGAGGCAACAGCGTTGCGGAGTCAACAGGTCAAAGTTTTTTTGCATAACAAACCCCAAAGTTATACTGCTTTTAAGCAGTCCGGAAAATAAAGTTTCAGCTGTACTATTCAGCAGAAACGTTTCTGAAATATTGCATAACAATTCAATATACCCCTTGCATTTACTTTATCAAGCCCATTTTAAAAGATGCAGCAAAATAAACCTGCTGGGTAATTCTGGCAAGATTAATCACATTTATTTTGAAAAATTAAGGGAGTTAAACCTTGCCCAAAGACCAGATTGTTGGCATCATAAATACATGGTATTTTAGAGATGCTTGGGCTTAATAGCTGGATATCAATCCCGGATACTTTGCATAAGGAACTGTACGAAAATGCTTCAAGACGAGATTATTGATTTTTTTCAAAATGTTTTACCTTTTGATCGGCTTTCCCGTGAAGCTCTTGGGGATATGGTTAGTGACATTGCCATGGAGTATTATCCAAAGGGGGAGCAGATATTGAAGCAGGGTGGTCCCCCAATCGAATTTCTTGGTGTCATTAAAAGAGGGGGCGTAAAAGTCTACCAAATTTCAGAAAATGATGAGGAGGTTGTTATTGACCTGAGAAGCGAAGGAGAGCACTTCGGCATGCTTTCACTGATCAGTGGTGATCGTTCCAGAAACAATGTTGTCACCATTGAAGATACAATATGTTATCAGGTTCCCAAAAAGACAGTCCTTGCCGTGCTGCAGAACAATCCAGAGGTAAATGATTATTTTCTCAAGTCATTTTTTATCAATCTGCTGGACAAGACTTACGAGGAGACGCGCAAGGCATATTCAAACGGGACAACGGGCGAGCAGTTGCTTTTCAGTACAAAAGTCAAGGAAATTGTGCGCACAGAGCCCAGAACAGTTTCTCCTGATATCTCCATTCAGCAGGCCGCAATTGAAATGGCGACTCACAAAATCAGTTCACTGATTGTTATTGATTCTACGGGAAGGCCTGTCGGTATGGTCACTGATCGGGATTTCAGGGAAAAGGTTGTTGCCGAAGCTAAGGATGTGGCGAGTCCGGTCAAATCCATTATGAACACCCCTCTTATCACCATAGATGCAGAGGATAACTGTTTTGAAGCGCTGTTGAGAATGATCCGGCACAGGATCCATCATATATTGGTACTGGAAGGGAGAAAGCTTAAGGGCTTACTGACCAACCACGATTTTATGCTTATGCAGGGCTCGTCTCCCACCATTCTTGTTAAGGAAATAGGCCAGATCGAGTCTATTGAGGAATTGCAGGATACTGCACCGAAGTTTTACAGGGCTGTTTCTTCTCTCCTGCATCATGGCGCAAGGCCGCATAATATTACAGGCTTGATTACAGAACTGACCGAAAAGATTACGAATACCGTTATTAGCATCTTCGAAAAGGAAAATGGAAAGCCCCCTATAGATTATACATTGTTTTACTATGGTGGAGCTGGAAGACGCGAACTTACCCTCAGCTTCAGGGTCAGCATGGGAATAATTTATAGTGATGGCGCCTCTTCTCAACTGCAGGCGGAAGCAGACAATTATTTCAAGCTGTTGACAGGAACAATTAACCGCTCAATGCTTGCATGTGATCTTACTGGTAAGAAACAGTGCATTAAGATGGATAACATCCAGGGGGCTTCTTTCTGGCAGGAACAGTTTAGTAAGTGGGGCACTGGAGCTGGCACAGGGCGTGAAGCAGGTTTTTTTGACATGCGGCCTATCAGGGGTGATCACAAGAGAGTGGATTCACTCCGGCAATACCTTCTCAATCGGGCGGCACAGTATAAAGGAATGATGGAAGCCATTGTGGCAGATACTTTGCAGGTTAGTCCACCCGTGGCATTTTTTAAGGACTTTGTTGTAGAAAAGGGAGGAGAGCATAAAAATAAGCTGAATCTCTATGATAAAGGTATAAAACCCCTGGCAGACTGCGCCAGGATATATGGTCTTGAAAAAGGGGTAATCCACCGTTCAACACTTGGGCGTCTTCATGAACTGAAATCAATGCATGGTTTTAGGATAGCTGAAGATATGGCACAGGCATTCGGTTACCTGAATGGGCTGTTGATTAACAATCAGCTGCGCCAGGCTGAAGAAGGCGAAAAGCCAGGCAATTTCATCAACCCGGACATCCTCACCAACTTTGAGAGGAAGACCCTGAAGGAATCATTTAAGTTCATCGCAAGGCTTTTTGAAGAAATAGAAGGCAACTATTGGGGCGGCAAGGTGCTGCCGTGACCTCTTTTTTTAAAAAGATACTGGGGCAGCCAAGTGCAGCGCTCCCGGACTGGCTGAAAAGTCAGCAGGACCTGAAGAAAAGTTTTGATCCGAAACTCTCGATCGGGCAGGTTGATTTTGTAGCCTTTGACACTGAGTTGACCGGGCTTGATTTTAAGGATGACGCTATTATTTCCATAGGTGCTGTCAAGCTGAGAGGAGCTACAATTCTGCCGGGAAAAACCTTTTACCGGCTTGTTAAGCCCGAGTGCGAGCTGAAACGTAAGAGTGTTGTAGTCCATGAGCTGACCCATTCCGACCTGGAATGCGCAGAGGATATTCTTGATGTTGTAGGTGACTTTGTGAAATTTGCAGGCAATGCTGTGTTCATTGGCCATTTCGTTCATATTGACCTGAATTTCGTCAATAAGGTCTTGCAGCAAAATTTCGGGGTTTCTTTGAAAAATTCTGCCGTGGATACCGCAACCCTGCATGACTGGCTGTATGAAAATGACATACATTTTGCCAGGTATCACAAGGGCATGACCACTCAATCCGATCTGTTTTCCATGGCCAGGAAATACGGGGTAGAGGGAGGCAAGTCACATAATGCCTTCAGCGATGCCTATATCACGGCACAACTTTTTCAGCGCTTTGTGTCTTTTCTCCCGGAATGTGGGGTTAAGACCCTTAAAGATCTCCTCAAGGTGGCAAGACCCTGAATGGTATCATTCCGGAAGAGAGAAGACGAATTTTGATCCCTTACCAGGCTTACTCTCAGCCCAGATGGAGCCATTGTGATATTCAATGATCCTGCGGCAAATGGTTAGGCCCAGTCCGGTGCCTTTTGGTTTTCCGTTTCTAAGATCGGTTATCTGCTTGAATTTTTCAAATATTTTTTTCTGTTCTTCAGGGTGTATGCCGGGGCCGTTGTCAGCCACCTCAACGCGTATTTCTCTTTTCTTGAAATAGACCCGGACAGTCACCGTCCCCTCTTCAGAAGGGCTGAACTTTGCTGCATTGGACAGAAGGTTAATTACAACCTGCATGATTCTGTCCCTGTCCGCAAAGACATTGATCGGAAAGGTAGGGAGCAGCTCTACAATGGTAATCGCTTTTTCGCGGAAGAGTTGGCTGGTTAAGGCAACGGCCTCTCTGATAGCCTCTGTCAGGTCAATGTTTTCCATAAACCAGTCGGCTCGGCCCGATTCAATTTTGGCAAGATCAAGAACCTCGTTAATGAGCCTGGTAAGCCGCTCTGTTTCCTTTACCATTATATCCAGGTATTTATGGCGCTCTTCCTGGCCCATATCCTCATTATCGTGCAATATCTCTGAAAAAGCCCGCACCGAAGTCAAGGGTGTGCGCAGTTCATGGCTCACAGTTGAAACGAACTCATCCTTTAACCGGTCAAGCTCCTTTAGCCTTTTATTTGCTTCCTGCAGTTCTTTGGTGGCAGCCTCAAGTTCCAGAGATTTTTCTTCAAGTTGGTGACTGTATTCAAGCACCTGGGAAGTCTCATCAATTATTTTCATAATTCCTTCAGGGCTGATTTCCTCCCCCTCCACTATGGAGGAAACCATGACACGGGCAGAGGCGGCACCAATGGCACCGGACAAAAGCCTTTCAGCAAATTCAACCAGTTCAGCGTCAGCCTGCATATCTTTTGTGAAATCAATTTTATGGGTGCTGGCATATGTTGCGAAAGCCCTGTCAGTCTGCCGTGGCCCAATAAAACGGGCGAGCAGGTTTTTGAGTTCGGTGATCATGGCCTTGCCTTTCCACAGGTGCGTATCGCCACTGTGCCGGTAAACATCTACAAAAAGGGAGGCCTGTATCCGATCCATGGTGCTTTGTCTGTCAAGGAGAGAAATGCCTACCAGGAGTCCGATGTTGACAAGCATACTCCAGAAGACAGAATGGGTGATCGGGTCAAACATATTGAGGCCCAAAAGCTGATATGGCTTCAGCAGTTCAATACCGAAGGGGCCATGCTGAAGAAAAGAGATGGGGATCCAGCCTGACCTGGCAAAAGAAGGGAGGAGCAGGGTGTAGAGCCATACCAGAAAACCGGCTGAGAGGCCACTTATTGCTGCACGGCGGCTGGCATCTTTCCAGAAAACTCCGAATAGAATTGCTGGACCAAATTGTGCCGCAGCGGCAAAGGAAACTAACCCCATGGTGACAAGAGTGTATGATTCACCAATAAACCGATAGTAGAGATAACCGAGTAGAAGGACAAAGACGATACTGCAGCGGCGTATGAAGAGCAGGACGCGGCTGAGATCTACCTGCTGGATGGAGAGCACCCGCAATAAAATCGGCATAACCAGGTCGTTGCACACCATGGTGGAAAGGGCAATAGTTGCAACAATGACCATGCCGGTGGCAGCAGAAAGGCCCCCTATGTAAATAAAGAGTGCAAGGATGTTTTGTCCTTCAGTAAGGGGCAGGGCCAGCACGAAGATATCCGGAGCAACATGCCCTTCCGGAAACAGAAGCATGCCCGCAAAGGCTATTGGGAGCACAAAAATGTTGATAGCCAGGAGGTAAAGCGGGAAAAGCCAGGCAGCTTTTCGAACATGTTCTTCATTGACATTTTCCACTACCAGGACCTGGAACTGTCTGGGCAGAAACATGATTGCCATCATGGAGAGAAAGGTAAGGGTGAACCAGTTTGTATAGCCTCCTGGCATGACATCAAGCTTCATAAGCTTTGCAGTTTCCTGATAGCGGCTTGCCCAGTCGAAGAGATCAACAGGACCGTCAAACATGGTAAAGGTAATAAAAATGCCTGCAGCACTGAAAGCCAATAATTTGATCACGGATTCAAAGGCAATGGCGGCAACCATGCCTTCATGCCGTTCCGTTGCATCAATATGTCGTGTTCCGAATAAAATAGAAAAGGCGGCCATTATCATGGCTACTGAGAAGGCATTGTCATTCCACAGCGAAGATACCCTGTGCTCCTGGATCATCTCGAAATCGGGATAGTGCACCATAACATAATAACTCGTGGAAACGGCTTTCAACTGCAGGGAGATGTAAGGCATGATGCCGACAACGGCAATTATCGTCACCAGGCCGCCGATCAGCGAACTCTTGCCATACCTGGAGGCGAGAAAGTCAGCAATGGAGGTAATGCGGTATACCTTGGCAATACGGATTATTTTTCGTAGGAGAAACCACCATAAGGCTGCCATGAGTGTCGGCCCCAGGTATATTGGCAAAAATCCTACACCTGTTTCTGCGGCCCGTCCCACACTTCCATAAAATGTCCAGGCTGTACAATACACAGCAATGGAAAGGGTATAGATATACGGATTGCTGATAACCGATTCGCCCCGGTCAGACTTCCAGTCAGCATAATAGGCTATGGCAAAAAGAGTTCCCAGATAACAGAGCGAAACAAGAAGTATGACCCATTCCTGCAACATGCTAATCAGTTTTCCTGCTAATAGTTAAAGGATATGATGCTCTGGGCATCTTCTTTCTTTCAGCTACGAAGGCAATTAATATGATGAAAACAGCCCAGACTGCAAAGAGATATAAATAAAGTAAGGGGATGCCGAACTCCATAACAGCTTTGCTGAAGAGGGCCAACAGTGGGTAATTCAGCGCAAGGACGCCAAAGGCAAACAGTACAAGCAGGCGCTGGATTTTTCTTCTAACAGGGGGCATGGGGAAAACCTCTCAAATTTTCCAATAATATCCTGAAATGTGACTGTATTGAACAGTTAATTATTGGCTTAATGATCTCTTACTTTTTCATCCTCATGGCAAGTGGCAGGGCAAGACGTAAAGTGGATCTGGAATTTTCATGTTGCTGGCTCCATATGTCCCCTCCCATGGAGTGGAGGATGCCAGCCACGGTTAATCCACCAACACTGTTTTGTAATTTTTCCTCCAGCATTGCTTCCACGGCTGCTGTCGGCAGAAACTCTCCGGACCAGATATAATCAAAATAAATAAACTGTTCACCGATATGAGCCTCACAGAAAAGTTCAGTCAACCTTCTTTCCTGTTGAATTTTATTGGCCAGATGGTCCAGTACAAGAAGAAGCCCGTAGCTGTCAACTCTCACGACTGCTGCCTGATCAGTTGATGCTGTGAAATCTATTGTTTTACTGCGCAAATGATTTGCAATAAAGCTGAAGAGCGTAGCTGCTTGCATCTCGGTCAGGTGGCTTTGGGTTTGCACGAGAAGGTTGCAGGCCTGATCCAGAGAGTTGAAGGCTTCTGTCAGGTGCAATGATTCCTGTACCAGAACATTTTCAAAGGCGCTGTGCATGACCGGCGACATCTCCGGATGTTCCGTGAGGTTCTCCAGTGCTGCCCGCAGATTTGTCATTGGGGCACGAAACGCATCAATTTTCATAAATAAAAGATTGTCCGGTTTGTACCAGGTGGAGACATCTTCGAAAATGATGACGAAAAAATTATTATTTACTGTGTGAGACGGGAAGAGACTTAAGCGGCAGCGGAAAAATTTTTCCTGATTGGCTGCTGCATTCATGAACTGTATATAAGGATGTATTTCAGGGCCACTTTTTTTGTCCTGCTGCTGATACTGCAGAAGATCCAGGGCGTGCTCAACAGGAGATTGAAGGCATAGGGTATAAAGAGAATCGCCACTGCTAATTGCTTGACTATCGCCAAATAAATCAGCTGCTGCTTGATTAAACAGGGTTATCTTCCCATCAGGATCGCAGACGATCACACCATCCTGCAGTTCAAGCAGTAATGTCTGAAGGAGTGCTTCGCGGTCCATCTTTAAATGGCCATCAGGCTTGTCGGGGTTTGGCTTAACTGGCACAGGTTGCCTCCCGGGTTAATAAAACAGGCTAAAAAATCAGCCAAGCAAAGATTTTACTTTTTCAACGAGTTCCTGGGTGGCAAAGGGTTTTGTTATGTAATCATTTGCACCTAATGCCAGCCCTTTTTCCCGTTCTACATCCCTGCCTTTGGCTGTCAGCATAATAATCTTTATTTCCTTCCAGGAAGGATTGGCGCGAAGCTCCTGGCATACCTCATAGCCATCTTTTCTAGGCATCATCACATCAAGAAGAATCAAGTCCGGAGCTTTTTCGTCAATTGCCTGCATGGCTTCTTCGCCATTGCTCACAGACTGCACCTCATAACCTTCTTTTTTCATAAGAAATTCGAGGGACAGTACAATATTGGGCTCGTCATCAACTATAAGGACATATTTTGCCATGGTATCATTCCTTTAATATCAAGAGAAATTCATTAGGTCAAAGAAAGATAACTATCCTGAAAAATGTAAAAAATCATTACGTTGCAAAATATTATGTACAATTTGTTAGTCGGGTGCTCCTCAGCAAATTTATCCGGCTATATCAATGTTTTTTCAAAAAATATTGTAACTTTCCCGATTTGGATGGTAAAGAATGTTAGCTGAAAGAGGAGGATTTCGCAACAGAGTATTAAGTTTCCCTGCCAGTAAGTCAGGTTGTGGAAATTTTTGAGAAATAAATAAGACAATTTCATCTTCAGTAACTGTTTATGGAAAATAGAGAGCCAACAAGAGGATTCCCCTCTGGCAACTTTGCTGGAGCAGGCACTGAGCAAGGTGTGCCTGGAGGCTTTTCAGCAAGGCAGATCCATGCCCAGGAAACCCTGGCTAAGAGCCAGAAACGTTTTCGCTACGCATTTCTGACAAGCCCGGACTCAGTCGCCATTATCAGGGCAAAGGATAAAATCTATACTGAAATAAATGAGATGTTTTCCCTTTTTTTCGGCTATGCAAAAGAAGATATTATCGGCAAAACTTTTATGGAAGTGGCTGCCTGGCAGGACTCTGAAGAGCAGAAACAGTTGCTTCGCTCCATTGAGAAAAGGGGGCCGGTTATCAACCGGGAAACCCGTTTTGTTGACACTGAAGGGGTAGTCAAAACGGGCTTGCTTTCCGTTATGATCATGCCCCTCGACCAGGAGCTCCATTTTGTTTTAGCCATTCGCAATATTGACGTTCTTCGGGTAGTTGAGGAAGCTCTGGAAAAAAGTGAAGCCCGGCACCGGGAGCTTTTTAACAATATGAGCAGCGGTGTGGCTGTTTTTGAAGCAATAAACGATGGCAAGGATTTTGTTTTCATGGATTTTAACCACGCTGCTGAGCGTATTGAACACCTGAAGAAAGAAAATGTTCTCGGCAGAAATTTCATTGAGGTTATACCATCAGTTGAAAAATATGGTTTGCTGGATACCTTTAGAAGGGTGCTTAAAACCGGGAAGCCGGAATACCATCCCGTGGCAATTTATAAAAACGGTGTGCTGAAAATATGTAAAGAGAATTATGTATACCGGCTGCCATCCGGTGAAATTGTCGATGTCTATGATGATATCACTGAGCGCAAGAATGCTGAAAGCAAGCTCCTGATGTACCAGGAGAAACTACAATCCCTTGCCTCTGAGTTGTCATTGGTGGAGGAGCGCGAGAGGCGTTCTATCGCCACCTATCTGCATGATCAGATCGGGCAGACGCTCTCTGTCATTAAAATGCATTGCTTTGAACTGCGTGATGATCTTAGCTCTCCGGAGCATATTCGCCAGATCGATGAAGTCAACGATTTGGTAAAACAGACCATCCAGGATACCCGGTCCCTTACCTTTGAATTAAGTCCGCCGGTTCTCTATGAGTTGGGGCTGGTTGCAGCTATTGACTGGCTGGCGGAACAGTTTCAGCTCAAGCATAGGTTGAAATGTATTGTCGAAAGCGACAATAAGCCCAAGCCGTTGAGCCAGGACTTTGAAGTTGTCCTGTTCCGATCAGTGCGGGAGCTGCTTATAAATATCGTTAAACATGCCGAAGCAAAAAAGGTAAAAATAACCATCCGGGTCAATAAGAAAAATCTCCGTATCAGGGTTACTGATGACGGTATTGGGTTCAGTCCGAAAACAAAAGCAACCAGGACATATAAAGAGCAGCAGTTCGGGCTCTTTAGTATCACCGAAAGGATACGCCATCTTGGAGGCAAGCTGGAGGTGGATTCCCAGATGGGGAAAGGTACAATGGTAACCCTGGTTGCTCCCCTTAAAGCATCTGACAAGGAGTGAGAAATAAATAATATGAGCATTCGTGTTCTCATTGCAGACGACCATAAAATCATGCTGGCCGGGCTCCGCTCCCTGTTGGAAAAGCAGACAGATTTTGAAGTGGTAGGAGAGGCGGAGAATGGCAGGAAGGCGGTACAGATGGCCCAGGAAAAAACCCCGGATGTGGTTGTCATGGATGTTTCCATGCCGGATTTAAATGGCATTGAGGCAACCAAACAGATAATTGAAAGTCTGCCGGACACCAGGGTTATTGCCCTGTCAATGCATTCTGACAAGCGTTTTGTCATGGGGATGTTGCGGGCCGGCGCCTCAGGGTATCTCCTGAAAGATTGTGCTTCACAGGAACTTGCCAATGCCATTGCCCAGGTGGCAGGGGGCAAAAAGTACTTAAGCCCTGAGATAACAGGGGTTGTCATAGATGACTTTCTGCTCGGGGGTTCGGCAGAAGAAGTTGCTACTGCTGCATCGCCGTTGAGCCCAAGGGAGCGGGAAGTCCTGCAGCTCATTGCCGAAGGCTGGTCAACAAAACAGATCGCCTCCCACCTCTACGTCAGCATAAAAACTATTGAAACCCATCGCAGGCAGATCATGAGAAAGCTTGACCTGCATGCCATTGCCGACCTGACAAAGTATGCTATCAGGGAAGGACTCACCTCTATAGAGTAGCGGCTCATTCGTTGATAAAAGCAGATCGCGGCACCCATTCTGAAATTCCATAAAAGAATATAAGGTTTTACGAAGTGTAAAATCAGAGAATCCCTTATAGCCCTTTGTAGTGTAAAACTGTTTAATGCTTTACAAACTAACGCATTGATATGATATGCAAAAATTACGTGGAGGGATTGCTACATTGTGGTACAGTGCTTTGGAGCATAAAACCTTGCCCAAGGTATTACAATGTGGTAGATATGGCACAATTGTTCTAATTGTCTACTAAGGGAGAAAAACTTGTAATTTCAACAAGTAATTAAGGTATTGCTGGTGGCGGGCCAGGAAACAAAAAAGGAGGTGACAAAGAAAGACACCTGCTACAGCAGTAAATGAATTCTACACTCAACTTGCAACAATAAGGAGGGGAGCTTTGACTACAGCAACAGTATATTTAATTATTTTCGTTGCCGCCTACTGGTCCTACTGTATTTTTTGGGGGATTAAAGGAGCCAGGTCGGCTAAGACTGCATCAGATTACTTCATTGCCGGCCGTTCGATTCCGATCTGGGTATTCGTTTTGGCCGCAACCGCCACAAGTTTCTCCGGCTGGACCTTTATGGGTCATCCGGGACTCGTCTACCGTGATGGTTTCCAGTATGCCTATGCATCGTTTTATACCATCACAATTCCTTTTACCGGCGTACTCTTCCTCAAACGTCAGTGGATCATCGGTAAACGTTTCGGCTTTGTAACTCCTGGCGAAATGTTTGCAGACTATTACGGTTCAGAGGCCATCCGGATCCTCACCGTTATCGTTGCTCTGATCTTCTCAGTACCCTATCTCGGACTACAGCTCAGGGCTTCCGGCTTTCTGTTCAACGTACTCACCGACGGCCTGCTGGGCGTCGAGGCAGGCATGTGGATGCTGTCCCTCGTCGTTATCATCTATGTGGCATCCGGTGGACTCCGGGCTGTGGCCTACGTTGATACCCTGCAATGCCTCCTGCTGGCCTTTGGTATTATCGTAATCGGTATTATCACCTTGAACGCTGTTGGCGGCTGGACTGCCTTGAATGAAGGTATTGCTAAACTGACATCACCGGAGATTATCCCGGCACTTGGTACAGCAATTGATCCCAAGAGGACAGCGGAGGGTTACAGCCATTACATCGCTATCCCGGGTGTGATCCAGTTTGTTAAATCAGGTCCCAGCGCAGTTGGTGGCGCCTGGACAGGTGTTATGTGTCTGACCTACATGTTTGCTCTCATGGGTATTCATTCTTCCCCGGCTTTCACCATGTGGGCATTCGCCAACAAGAACCCCAGACCTTTTGCTCCGCAGCAGGTTTGGGCCTCTTCAGTTGGTATCGGCTTCATCCTTATTATTTTCACCGCTATCCAGGGTCTTGGCGCTCACCTCATCGGTGCCGATGCTAATGCATTGACAGCAGGTGTTGCCAAGGATGTTCTGCAGATTGGTGGAAACATCATGGCCACGCCAGGTAAGCAGGGAATGCTTGTTCCTGCTCTTATCCATCTCTTGTCAAGTACGGCTCCATGGCTTGTCGGTCTGCTGGCAGTTTGTGCTCTGGCAGCCATGCAGTCAACCGGTGCTGCCTATATGTCAACAGCTGGTGGTATGCTGACCAGGGATCTTTACAAACGTTTCGTCAATCCTGAAGCAGGTCATGGAACCCAGAAAATGTTCGGTCGTATCGGTGTTGTTATTATCTGTGGTCTTGCTCTGATAGTTGCCACAACTTCCAAGGATGCCCTTGTTCTCTTGGGCGGTCTGGCTGTTGCTTTCGGCTTCCAGATGTGGCCTGCCATCGCAGGTGTCTGCTACATACCATGGTTTACCCGCCAGGGTGTCACAGTCGGTCTTATCCTCGGTCTTATCGCAGTAATGATGACTGAGTCCGTCGGTGTAAAATGGTTTGGTATTACTGCCTGGGGCCGCTGGCCATTGACAATGCATTCAGCCTTTTGGGGTATGTTATTTAACGTTGGGGCGGTCATCATTATCTCTGCAATAACGCAGGGCAACGATAACATGGAACACAAGAAGAAGTTCCATGACTTCCTGGGTGAAACAGCGTCTGTACCTGCTGCCAAGCAAGGCTTTAAGCCTATAGCCTGGACTCTTACCATCGTTTGGTTCATTTTTGCAATCGGACCGGGCGCTGTTATAGGTAACACCATCTTCGGTAATCCCAATGATGCCACTACCTGGATCTTCAACATGCCTT
>JAAXQI010000193.1 GCA_012974315.1 Desulfobacterales bacterium
CTGTTTTTCAATGGCAATTCCTATCAATGCGTGTAAAACAGGACCATTCAGCGAGTGGAGATAATCCTTTTCCTGCGGCCCACCCTTCCAGTAATATTTCTCATGAACGGTTTTGCCATTCCTGATAATGAATGAAGGGGTATGGCAGGACGGGCAGCTTATTCCTCGGGGCTGGGCCGAAAAAACAATTGAAGAATTGCGTGGTGGTCCGGAAAGCAGTGCCCTGGGAGGGTGGCAGCTTACCCTGATAGATTCTACAGAAAGCTTCATGGCCAGGGGCGAGGGCGGGCAATATCTTGTCCTGTCGCCTGAGCTTGACATGTTGATTGGGGTTTCCTCCCAAAGTCAATTTCCATTGTCGGAGAACAGCGGTTATGATCAGCTTTTCCAGATGATCTTTGAGGCGGTCAATGAAAAATCCGTGGTGCAGGAAACCACAGACCTCATTGCGGATAACCTTGATGAAAGGTCCTATTACGAGCCTAATTTTGTCTATGCCACAGATGTGCCCGATGATATCCGGCAATTTTTTTATGATTTTGCCAAAGATATTGCCACCAATGACATAAACCGTATTCTCTACCACTATGCCAAGGGGTATGAGAATAAAGGAGACAATATGGGCTGGCTGGATGAGCTATTTTTAAAAGGTGGAGACTACAGGTCGATTTACGGTTACTGGAAAAATATGTTTGCCGGCGGTACTGGAGAGCTGGAGTTTGTGCAAATTGAAAAATTGCGCATTGATAACAACAGGGCCTACTTGAGAGGCTCTGTTAAGTATTCCTACGCCAACATGAATATAGGATCGATTGGCTGGTTTGATCTGGAGAATCTCATCAAACTGCAGGGCCGCTGGTTATGGTTCGGCTCTCCTGAATATGGGGAGATTCTGGACAGGGATGAGTATTTTGACGCGGAGATATCAGCTGAGCTCTCTGAATTTGTTGATGATTGCGGTCCTGCATTTACCGGCATAAAAGGAAAGAACAAAACGTCATGTTTTTCCGAAGACTTTGTGCATAATGGATTGCGCCAGTCGAAGTTGAGGGATTTGCTCCAGCCTTTCTGGGAAGATACCCGGGGAATAAAAATTCATATTACCAGAGCAGAACAATCCGGAGAAAATGGATTGCTCGAAGGCTATATTGAAAATAGCATGATAGGAAAAATAAGCCTGCCGACAGGAATGAAAATTATAAAAGATAACGGCAGTTGGAAATGGTCAGGCAACGGTGTTGATAAGAAATGAAGTCTCTTGTAAAAAATAAATATCTCTGGCTCATACTGGCCGGCTTGATAAGCATCATATTACTTGGAACTGCCGCTATAGAAAGAACCACCAACGAGCGGGACGAAAGAACCGAGGACGGGGAGCATTTTTTACTCACATACACCCCCGATACCATCAGCCAGATATATCAGGATAAATGGAGGGTAAATCCCAGAAAAATATCCGGAGAGCTCATCCTGCCTCCGGGAGATGGGCCTTTTCCAGCCGTTGTTTTGTATCATGGAAATTTTCATCCTGAAAAACTTGACCCCTGGTTTGAGGAACTGGTCCCACGACTTGTAGAGGCTAAAATTGCAACATTTGTGCTGGACAGTTTCACCGGCAGAGGAATTACAAGCACTGCCTTCAATGAAGCACGACTTTCAAGAGCCGCCCGCCTGGTGGACATCTTCCAGTCCCTGAACATGCTGGCATCGCTTCCGGAGATCGACGAGGAAAGGATAGGTATCAGCGGATATTCCGCGGGCGGGACCAGTGCAATGCTTGCCGCCGATGTGCGTATTAATGAAACCAGCCTGGCCCGGGGTCGAAGTTTTGCTGCACTTATGCCGGTATATCCAGGCTGTCAGGTCCGGTTCCGCTCCCAAAAGCTGACTGGAGCCCCGATGCTTTATCTGGTGGCAGAAAATGATGACTATTCACCGGCTGAATTCTGTGAAGATTACGTTGAAAGTGCCACTTCAGAAGGATTCAATGTGAAAATAGAAAAATATGAAGGCAACCGCCATGGCTGGATAACCGATTACGGAATTTCCAATTGTGAAGACTGCATGACTTTTAAAGATTGCGGTTTGACGTATATAGAAGATGATGGTCATGAATCTGCTTTTGATGGCACGATAAATACAAAGTTCGGTTGGAGGGAGTATATTGAAAACTTATACCGGCGTTGTGGCAGAATCGAAGTGATAATGCGCTTAAATCCGGAAGCACGCCGGGAGAGTCTTGATACAACGGTAAAGTTTTTCTCTGATGTCCTGAAACAATCAGAATAGCTTGTAAGTTTTCATCATGCACCTGAACAAAATCGATTGATCGGAAAGTCAAGATATCTACTGGCAATCTTGACTCTGATTGTGGTCACCAATAGTCAACATTGTGGCAAGACATTGTAACTTTTCAAATTTAAGATAATACTAAAATAGTATTACCAGCCTTTTCATAGATTACAGGATAAATATTAACGCTGCACAGGTGAGTACAAATGATTCAAGGAAACGAAATCGTCATGCTCTTTCTTGGCATAGGAGGACTGGTCTTCCTGTGGAGAAACCGGAAAGGGTTCAATCGACTTCCATCTGAAAAAATTCTACTCATCGCTTTTCACATCCTTTTTCTGGGCTGGCTCATGACAGTTCTCGAAGGTTTTTTCTGGTCCAACTTTCTTAATTACATAGAGCACACCTGTTACGCAGCCAGCGCTATCTGTATAGCGTTTTGGACTTTTACAATCTTTAAACAAGAAGGGAAAAGCGATTGAACCATCCAGTTGCATACATAGACGCTGTTTTCGTTCTGGCTTCTGCTGCAGCCCTGCTCATTCTTATTGGTAATAGAAGATCAAAAATTCTTGGACGTGCATCCAAACAACTTTTGGGCTGGCTTCTCATATTCACTCTTATCTATAGTTTATGTCTTTTTCTGGAATGGTCCGGGATCTCCTCTGCATTTGAAAAAATTGAAGATATTATTGGTGCCCTGGTTCCAATGTGGTGGCTATTTATTTTTTATGGTTTTATGCAGGAATTAACAAATCGGGACCTGCGCAGAAGTGAAAAAAAATTCAGGGCAATTTTTGACCAGACATTCCAGTTCATAGGCCTTTTAGATATAAAAGGAACTCTCCTGGCAGCCAATAAAACATCTCTTGACGTTTTAGACATCAAAGAAGAGGATTTACTTGGCAACCCTTTCTGGGAAACTCCATGGTGGAATCATTCTCCCGAGCTCCAGAAAAAATTAAAAAATGCCATAGACAGAGCTGCTAAAGGAGAATTTGTCCGCTTTGAAGCCTCTCATTTCAATAAAGAGGGGAATTCATTTTATGTGGATTTTTCTCTGAAACCAGTTCACGATGATACAGGAAATGTCATTATGCTGATCCCGGAGGGAAGAGACATTACTGAACGTATATACGCCCAGGAAGCACTCCAGGAAAGCCAGGAGCGCTACCAGGGAATATATAACGCAACGAGCGACACCATTTTCATCCACGATGCCGCTACCGGGGTCATAATTGATGTGAACCAGGCTATGCTGGATATGTATGGTTATACAAAAGAAGAGGCACTCAAGCTCACAGTAGACAATTTTAGCGCAGGCGAACCCCCTTATACGCAGAATGAAGCTGATGAAAAAATTAATGCAGCCCTGCTTTTCGGTCTCCAAACCTTTGAATGGAAGGCAAAAAGAAAAAATGGTGAACTGTTCTGGGTTGAAGTTGCCTTAAAATTTACCGAATTTCACGGTAAAAGATTTATCATAGCCGCAGTGCGAGATATCAGTGACCGGAAACAGGTAGAAGATACAAGAAGCAGAAAAAGCCTCACTTCGTGCCAAGGGCCTGACCCAGCAACTTCTGACTTTTTCAAAAGGCGGAGAGCCTGTTAAAAGTCTGGCCTCAATTTCTGATGTAATTATGGATTCAACAGAATTCATTCTGCGTGGCAGCGATGTAAAGTGTGAATATTCCTTCCCCGATGATCTCTGGCATGCTGAAATAGACAGAGGCCAGATAAGCCAGGTTATCCAGAATATTATCTTAAATTCCAGTCAGGCAATGCCTGAAGGAGGGATTATTACCATCCATTGTGAAAATTATGTTTACAATGGCACTCTGACATTACCCATTGCTGCCGGTGATTATATAAAAGTTTCTCTGGTCGACAGGGGCGTTGGCATACCCAGGGACTTGCTTGACAAAATATATGATCCCTACTTCACAACAAAACATGAAGGCAATGGTCTGGGACTGGCAGTTACCCATTCCATCATCATTCAACACAAGGGTCATATTGCTGCGGATTCTAAACAGGGTCAGGGCACTACAGTTACAATATACCTTCCTGCCTTCAAACAAAAAAAGCTCAAGGAACAAAAAGAAGAACCTTTACCGGTCGGGGGTAAAGCAAAAATTTTGTTTATGGATGATGATAAAATGGTCAGAACCATGGCAAATGAAATGCTTTCTCATTATGGCTATGAAGTTTTCCTTGCCCAGGACGGCCAGGAGGCAATTACTTTATACAGAGAATCGCTGAAAGACGGCGCCCACATTGATTTAGTTATAATGGACTTGACTGTCCCAGGTGGCATGGGAGGCAAGGAAACCATCAAGGAAATTATAGCCGCCAATCCACAGGTAAAAGCCATTGTCTCAAGCGGCTATTCCAATAATCCCATTATGGCAAATTATGGCGAATATGGTTTCAGTGCAGCTGTTTCAAAACCCTACAGGCAGGAGGAACTCATAAAGGTTATTAACCGCATCATTGGGAATGATCCGGAAACCAGTAAATAATTTTTTACCCATTTGGGCCCATGCCTAAAACACCCCCCCAAAAAAACTAAACAATACATTATGGATGTTTAAATAGTCGACTTTCAATGTCTGCTGATACATGTTGAGTTGTGAATCATTCCCAAAGTGTCAAGATGCACGGTGGATATGTTGAGTCAGAAAATGAAAATCAAAATTCAAGATGTTGGCAAGCAATATGGACTTTATCAATTGACACTTTTCTAACACATTGTGGCACTTGATTAAAACCTATTAACAATATATTATTCCCAGTAATTCGTTGTCTACATCTAATAAAACTTCAAAAAGGGAGAATGCTCCAATGCGAGTGGTTTTTCTAAAAGTACCATAAGGGTCTCCAGTGGGAAGTGTTCCCCTTCGGAGGCCTTTGTTTTTTTGCCCAATTAAATAAGATTTCACAACAACAAGCATTCACCTCATAATAGTCCAACAGGGATCATCTTAAATGCATAACCCCCTATTCATAAAAACTTTGGAACTTAGCAAGGAAGAGTTGATTTCTGAAATCATCGACCTTTTCAATGGATTATCTTCTACCGATAGTCAGTATGAACCTGCAACGGTTGCTCATCAGGAGCTGATACAAACGGGAATAACAGACCTATTTAATAATTTTCTGGAGAAGGAGAGCATTACGAAAACCAGTGAAATCACGATTTTGCTTTCAGACCTGCGTGGTTTTACGGCAATGGTGGAACAGTTTCCAGCTGTATCGATAGTAGAAATGTTAAATCGATATTTTTCAAAGATGAGCGAGATCATTATAACCGATCATGACGGTGTGATTGATAAGTTCATGGGTGACTCTATTATGATCCTGTTCCGGTCAAGAAAAGGCAAAGCAGATGCTCTGGAGCGAGCACTTTCCTGTGCCGTCCATATGCAGATATCAATGGATGAAGTCAACCGGGAGAATGAATCCTTGGGTTTGCCAGCCCTTTACATGGGAATCGGAATAAATACCGGTACTGTGATAACCGGTAAGGTGGGGTCTAACCTGCATAGTGAATATACTGTGATCGGGGATGAGGTAAACCTGGTATCCTGTATCGAAGCATTTACTCTGCGTGGTCAGATACTAATCAGTGAAAATACATATTTGCGTGCAAAGGACTACATAGAAACCAGTGATCCAACGTCGGTATTTGTCAAGGGTAAAAAAGATCAGGTAAGTCTCTATGAACTACTGTCGATTAAACGACCGAGCCACCTGTCAGTCCCCCGGAGAGAAGCACGAAAAAGCCCCCGGATTGATATAGATATGCCCTTTACCTATCAACATATAGATGAAAGGAGCATTCTGCCGGAAAAACACAGCGGCCAGATCCTCGATATCGGTTATAATGGTTTACTCAGTGTCATACCTGAGCAGTTAGAGGTTTTTACGGAAATCAAATTAACCATTGCCTTGTCAATGCTGGGAGATGAGGTGAGTGATATTTATGCAAAAGTGTTGCACACAAAAAAACAGAATGGCCAGTACCTGACCAATATTGAGTTTACCTCTGTTCACATTTATGCAAAAAAAGCCATCAAGTTATTTATCGACAGGATGATTCAAGGATGTAAGTAGATCAACAATACAATCCTTCTTTATTCTCAATTCTTCCATTTATAACCCGCCTAAACTGTTTCTCTTTTTACTATCAACCAATTAGATTTTATTAAAGTCAATAGCTTGCCAATATCTTAACTTTCGACTTTTTCTTTCCTGACAACTATTTCCCCTAAAAAAATACCAACTTGTAATCCATCTGTAACTTAATCTGGGTTATCCACATTTACATA
>JAAXQI010000177.1 GCA_012974315.1 Desulfobacterales bacterium
ACCGGGTATAGTGCCGTCCGGTTTCAGTTCAAAAGGTTTTTGACATTGAGGACAACCAAGCTTAAGCAGATTGCCTGGTGGAAGTTCGTCAAGGGCAGTCTGCACTTTAGATTTCTGGATCTCTGAGAGGTTGAGAGGTTCTTGGCAGTGTGGGCAGGCGTCAATCATAACAATCTCCTGGAATGCTTGTATCTTAAATTTAGTTATAGCTAATCATTTTAATAAAATGCCAAACTGAATTATGATTATTTGTCTAACTTCTTCATCCCCAGTCCGGTAATGCCAGAGGTTGCTTCACCACGAGCCGCCTTAAGCTTGTCAAGACCACGACCAATGGCGCTCTTGCGTGAAGCGTATACCTTTGCTGTTTCCTCACTGACGAGGCCATGTTCGTAGAGTTCAAGAATATGCTGGTCAAAGGTCTGCATGCCGAGAGCGGAGCCATCCTCTATAATGTCGTAGAAGGTTCGATCTTCAGTCTCGCCATTAATGATGAGATCCCGGACCCGCAGGTTGTTGGCCATGATCTCAAAGGCAGCAACGCGGTCACCGCCCTCCTTAGGCAGCAGACGCTGGCAGACGACGTAACGAATTGTATCGATCAACCGGTTTCTGATTTGAGGCTGTTCTTCCTGATCGAAAAAGCCGAGAATTCGGTTGATGGTCTGGCCGGAGTCAACTGTATGCAGGGTACTCATCACAAGATGACCGGTTTCAGCAGCCGATAGGCCGATCTCCATGGTTTCCCGATCACGCATCTCACCAACAAGAATGACCTTGGGTGCCTGACGCAGAGCGGCACGCAAGCCGTTGGCAAAACTATCAAAATCGTTGCCCAGTTCCCGCTGGTTAAAAGTGCAACTTTTGTGGGGGTGCACAAATTCGATGGGATCTTCCAGGGTAACTACGTGCACCCTTTTTTCTTTGTTGATCTTGTCGCATAGTGCAGCCAGGGTAGTCGTTTTACCGACGCCAGTCGCACCGGTGACCAGGATGAAACCATTAATCTCCTTGGTCATCTTATTGAAAACCTCAGGCAGATTGAGCGACTGTATAGTAGGAATGGCGCTTTCCATCTTACGCATGACAATGGAAAGATGCCCCTGCTGGGTGAAAATATTAACCCTGAAACGGGCCTTGTTGCCGAGAGCATGGGAAAGATCGCAGGAACCGTGAATTGCAAGATCATCCAGCAGCCGCTTGTTGCCCTGGATAAGGTTTAAGGCCGCAACTTCAGTCTGAAAAGGAGTCAGCTCTTTTATTTCCGGGGTAACGTTAATAGAGGCCAATTGGCCAGAGGTCTCGACCTGGAGCGGCTTGGCCACTGTGAAGTTGAGGTCCGAAACCCTTTCATAGGATTCCAGCATGTTTGTTATCCAGTAGTTGACTTCCGGTAGCTTCATTGAATCACCTCAGGCAGTAGTGAGTCTGTTTTTATCTTTTTCGTAGGCAATTGTAATAAAGAGATATCTTTTAGGCGAGGAATTTATAAAAAAAGGTTTCAAGGGTAAAAGATTAGAAGATAAAAGGAAAAGAAGTGTTCAAGATGTCATAGATGAAATAAGTTATACTCAAACATCCCAGAACTGCAATTTTAACCTTTGACCTTTAGCCTTTAGCCTTTCACCTCTCATTTTTCCTTACGCCCTAAGCCTTTGTTCCTTTATGCTTCTGTGCCTATCTTTTCATCCTTGAAACCTCGAAACCTTGAAACCTCGAAACCTTGAAACCTTTATCCTATTTCCCCCCAAATACCTCATCAAAAGTTTTGAAAAAAAGATCCAATTGTGCTGATGGCAGGGAATTGATGCCGGCTGCCGCTGCTCTGCCGCCGCCGGTTGCAAAGGCACGGCAGAGAGTATCCGCTCCCTGCTTATTCATGAGTGGAGCCCGGACATTTACCCTGTAAGTTTCATCAGGATTGCGGGTGAGTAATCCATGGGCCAGGGCCGGTTCCTCCTGGGCCTTGAGGTTGCTGAAAACACCAGATACCCTTCGGGCCCATGGTTCAGGCGGCAGTTCAAAAATTCTGCCGATCTCAGTTTCTCTAACAGGTTTATAGGTTGCCGCCAGTTGCATATCCCCTTGAAATCCATTTTGTAATTTGGGGAGAACAGTTGAGTGTTCCAGAAAAGAAAGGGGATCAGGAAAGGAGCTAACTGCCTTGTACAAATCCTGAGGTGGGAAAAACAGGTCTTCCACAGAAAGCCCGTAGCCATTGTAGTTTAACAGTTCGCCCAGTTCTTTGAGTTTGGCAATCGTTGAATCTGGCAGCGAGAGGGTTGCTGCTGCATGATAGGCAGACTGATGCAGATTGTCACCGAATGCACCAACCACTGCCCAGGCACAAAATTCTCCACCAAGCATATGGTTTACAATTAATGATGTGCAGGTTTCCGGATTTGAATCGATATGTGCCGTAAGATTCTGAAAATCAGGTATTTCGCCACTGAAATGATGGTCCACGTATAAAATATCACAGCCATTTTCCAACAGTGACACCAGTTCTTTATGGTTGCTGTCCAGAGAAACATCGAGCACAGTTATATGGGCATTGTGGATTCCAGAGAGTTGCTGCAGCAGGCGAATATCACGTTTTACCCCTGTGACGAGCCGGGCATCAGGCCTGGGATCAGCAAGTCTGAGTTGATGTAAAGCGCAGATGCCATCCGCATCCCCGTTAAAGACGTCGATATACATATTTTTTCAGTTTTAAGTTTGTAAGTTACAAGTGAGCTAAAGTTACCAAAAACGATTTTTATAAATTGCTTCTGATATCCTGGTGTCTTAAGTTTTTTTATCCAGTATCCAGTATCCAGTATCTTATGTTCTTTACCCTTGACCTCTCGACCCCTTAAACCCTTTTTTTAAAACTCCGGCAACTTAAAATTTAAGGGGGTGCTGATACCAGCCAGTGAAAAAAGAATATAAAAACCGGTATCATCAGGAGTATTGTTGGCAGCAAACTCAATTGTCCAACAGGGGTTGTGATAAACCAGGCTAAAGGTTGAATCTATCGTTTCATTCGATGATACAGAATACGTGTTGTAGAATTTTACAGAAAAGAGTTTGGACAGTCTGCTTTCCAGGATTGTGCTTAGTTCAGATAGCGACTCACCTCCTGCATCTGAATAAAAATAGGGGGGAGAAATTTCCGGGTTCTTTTTATAGCGGTAATCAAGGTTCAATCTATCGCCGCGGGTGTTTTGATAACGCGTTTCCAGGCTGTAAGATGTTACGCCTTCACCGTATACACTGACCGAGGTTTCATACCTGAAGAACAGATCCCGGAATCCCCTGATGGTAAATTCAAGAGAAATATCTGAAAAGGGGTGCTCATCAGCATCGATATCATATACCTGGTTTATACTTAACGAGCTGAAATTTGACTTAAAAAGCGAAATTTCGTCCAAACGTATAGCCCTGAAATAGTTGTTGAGACTGTACTGGAGCCAGTTTTTTTCTGAAATTCTATCCTCGGTATCCAGGATAGGAAGACTGTCCTGGTCAGAGGTTTGGACCAGCAGATAGGAAAGTTCCGGCCGAATGGCATGCCGGAATGTTTTGTATTTTTTTATGGAGATATCATAGTCTCTGCTGAAGGTTGTAGCACCGGTTAAAAAGACATTATATTGGGTCCTGGACTCAAAATCATCATAGAGTCCCTCGGAAGCATTGTCATGGGGCTCAATAAAATAAAGGGTTTCCCGAAGTCCCACCTGATAAGAAGATTCCAGGTAAGGGGAAAAGGTGAGTGGACCATTCAGCTGGGGATAAAGGTCAATTCGGTGAGCTCCAACCCCTTCATCACGCCAGAAATAAACATACTCAGTACCCCAGACCAGGTCGACCGGGGATTGCAGAAAAGGCAGCAAGCCTGAATAAGCTATGCGGGGAACGGCCCATGGAGGGGTGATTTCATCTGGAGCATCGCGGACATCATCAATAATGCTTATTTCCGTCTGCAGGTCAGTTGTTTTCCAGATTTTAGATAACTGGAGGGTGTTATTTCTTAAATCAAGAGTTTCATTTTGAAAACCCCTTTTGTAGATATCCAGAAAATTCCTGCTGCTCTGGTCGAACCCGACTATTCCTTTTTTGAATTCCTGCAGGTAGTCATGGTCAGAAACCACATCAACGTCAAGTTTGGCAACCAGCCGGTTGCCAAAATCATGATCAGCTTTGCCCCTGAACCAGTAGCGGGTGGAGTTGGTGCGCAGTATTCCGTCTGACTTGTAGTCGTTTGCCGGGGTATCCTCCAATTTATCATCAAGATAGTTGAACATAAATGTACCCCTGGAATTAAAGCCGGCGGCATACCGGAAATCCCCGGCCAATAGAGGACCCCTGTCTGAATAATATCCCGGATAGAGTGTCATGTCGTAGCTCGGGGAAAGATTAATGAAAAACGGGGTGATCAGGCCTGTTCCGTTCCGTGAAGATGATGAGTATTCAGGAAAGAGAAACCCGCTCTTTTTTTTATTCCCTATGGGAAGACGGAGGTAGGGCAGGTAGAAAACCGGAACATCCTTTATCCTGATTGTTGCATGCTTGAGTTTGGCATATTCGTTTAAGGAAACTTTTACATCCCGGCCCCAGATGGACCAGTCGGGAGCTTTGTCTTTTTCTCTAAAGCAGCTGGTAAATTTGCCGTACTCAATGTGATATATTTCTTGAGCCGTTTTTTCGATCAGATCACCACTGACCAAAAGGTTGTACTCCGCCCAGAAAATACTCGCCTCTTTAAAAACACCTATCTGGTTTACAAGCTCAATCCGGGCATCGGAAGCCCGCACTTCAATAGACTTTTCATTAAGACGAAGATTGCCGGAAGCATTTACAAAGTTTTCATTAACGTTGTATTGAATCCTGTCGGCTTGAATTTCCAGCCCGCTGGGGGAATCCCCCTTATACTGTTGGAGGAAGACATTACCTTCGGCGATGATTTCTTCAGGTTTCTGTTGATGGGTGAGACGATCAGCAGTAATTTTCCAGGGGAGTGGAGCCTCATCGGCACCATAGACGGAAGTCAGGGACGCCAGCAGTGCCGCGACCGTATATATGTGTATGATCCTCTTAAATTGCAAGACGGTCCTCAACAACCCCTTTGGTTCTCTTTTATTCACTCAGGGTTGCTGCCTAATCTTTCAATATTGCGCCGGTACTGCCCGAGGTAACGAGCTTGGTGTAGCGTGCAATATATCCTGAAGTGATTTTTGGCTCAGGCGGTTGCCACTCCTTGCGCCGGTTTTCGAGTTCCGCATTATCTACTTTGAGTTCAATTTTTTTAGCAGGGATATCGATATGGATAATATCTCCTTCTTTAACCAGTCCAATCGGACCTCCCACTGCAGCTTCAGGGGAAATATGTCCAAGACAGGCGCCCTGGGTCCCGCCTGAAAAACGGCCATCGGTGAGCAGGGCGACACTTTTTCCAAGACCCATGCCAATTATGGCTGAGGTTGGTGAGAGCATCTCTGGCATGCCTGGACCGCCTTTGGGCCCACAGTAACGTATGACCACTACATCGCCAGGGTTGATCTTCGCACCCAATATTGCTGTTTGCGCTTCATCTTCTGAGTTAAACACACGGGCGGGTCCTTCGTGGACCAGCATTTCATCGGCAACAGCGGACTGTTTGACTACTGCTCCATCCGGAGCCAGGTTGCCATAAAGCACAGCTATGCCACCTTTTACGTGGTACGGATTGTTGGTGGGACGGATAATTTCATGGTCACGGACCTGGACCCTGGACAGATTTTCTCCTAAAGTTTTGCCCGTAACTGTCATGACATTCAAGTGGATAATGTTCTTTTTGCTTAATTCAAAAATAACCGCCGGTACGCCACCTGCTTCATCGAGCTGCTGCAGACTGTGAGGGCCACCGGGAATAAGGCTGCAAAGGTGCGGGGCCTTTTCACTTACCCCGTTGAAAAGTTCAAGGGTAAGATCCACCCCTGCTTCATGGGCTATGGCCGGCACATGCAGAACTGTGTTGGTGGAGCAGCCGAGAGCCATATCAACAGCCATTGCATTTTCGAATGCTTCGAAAGTTGCTATATCACGTGGACAAATGTTTTTTTCAAGCAGGTCCAGGACTGCCATACCTGCCTGTTTTGCAAGGCGGATACGGGCAGCGGCAACAGCCGGGATAGTACCGTTGCCTGGCAAACCCAAGCCAATGGCCTCGGTGAGGCAGTTCATGGAATTGGCTGTGAACATACCGGCACAGGATCCGCAACCAGGACATGCTGAATCCTCCAGTTCACTGAGTTCCTCTTCTGTCATGGTGTTTGCTTTCACCCGGCCAACGCCTTCAAAAACACTGACCAGGTGAACATCCTTGCCCTGGAAGCGGCCTGTCAGCATGGGGCCGCCGCTAACCATTATGGACGGGATATTAACCCGCAGCATAGCCATGAGCATGCCAGGTGTCACCTTGTCGCAGTTGGGGATCATTACCAGTGCATCAAAGGGATGGGCCTGGGCCATGATTTCCACAGAATCAGCTATGATCTCGCGGCTGGCCAGGGAGTATTTCATACCGGTATGGTTCATGGCAATACCGTCACATACCCCAATGGTGCCGAATGCTATGGGGGTGCCACCCGCCATCCTGACACCAGTCTTAACCGCTTCTAATATTTTATCCAGGTGGATATGGCCCGGGATGATTTCATTATGGGCATGGGCTATACCGATCATAGGGCGGCTTATCTCTTCATTGGTATATCCCATCGCTTTCATCAGGGAGCGGTGGGGTGCTCGTTCTATTCCTTTTTTCATGAGGTCGCTTCGCATGGTAATTTTTCCTGATCTTTCTGTTAATATTGGATTATGTGAATGTATGATGTCAGAGGAGGAATCTACGCATACAGCTGGCGAGTGTCAAGGAAAATGAGCACTTTGCGCTTGAGGTAAAATGTTCATTTTTTATTCGTATGCTTAGTGATGCAGCCAAATTAGCCTTGATTATCAGAATGGTATGTTTTAGTTTATGTGTTTTATGAATAAATTCGGTTAGTTTTTAAGAATAATAATCTGGTTCAGTCACCTGATACTGGACAATGGACTGCATTCAGTATATGAAACATCTATTTGGCCCTGTTTTTTCACGACGACTGGGGCTCTCCCAAGGCATTGATCTCCTGCCGCCCAAAACCTGTAATTTCAATTGCATATATTGCGAAATAAATCAGGCTCCGCAACTATCGTGCAAGCGGGGTGAGCATGTTCCTACTGAGGTAATACTGGCGGAAATTGATGAATTGCTGGCAAACGAAGAGCGTGTCCTGGACCTTGATGTCTTTACCATCACTGCATCAGGCGAGCCGACCCTGCATACCGGCATAGGCAGAATAATAAGGCATATCAAGGGGAAGACAGATAAGCCGGTGGCCATCCTGACAAATGGCTCCCAGTTGTATCTAAAGGAAGTTCGCGAGGATCTGAGTCAGGCGGATATTGTTATCCCTTCCCTTGATGCAGCCAGGCCGGAAAGTTTCAGGAAAGTGAACAGGCCTGCCAAATGCAGTGCTGACCTGGAAGTAATTATTGAAGGGATTGCCCGGTTCAGCCATGAATTTTCCGGGGAGGTCTGGCTTGAGATACTGTTTGTTGAAAATATAAATGATACACCTGAGGATATTGCGGCATTAAAAATTGCCATTGAAAGGATCAGGCCAACCCGTGTACAGTTGAACACGGTAGCCCGGCCTCCCTACGAGTCATTTGCCAAGCCTCTCACCAGGAAGAGGATGGAGGAGGTCAAAGAGGAGATTGAAAAAGGATATGCGGGGCATGTTGATATCCTGGCAGGAAGTAAAGAAGCTGACGAGGCTGACAACGGCAAGGGAAGAAATGGCTCTATAGAGAAGATTTCTGTGGAGCGTGCGGAAGATGAAATAATTGAAATGGTGCTGCGGCGACCTTGCACGACTGCGGATATTGCAGGTACATTGAACCTGGAAATTGAGCGTGCCACTGAAATTCTTAAAAACATGGAAAGCCGGGGTGACTTGAGTATTAAAATACACGGCGGCAAGAAGTATTTCAGAGCATCAAAAGGACAGAAAAAAGAGAATGGGTAAACTAGTTGATAATCTGCTGGACAAATTGGACCAGTTTAAAAGGAAAGTTATGACCGATAAAGAACCAATAGATGACAAATCAGAAGAGTCTTCTGATGCTAATGAAGGCACAGAAGAGATGATTGACTCCAAGGGAAGTGGCAGCGGGTCTGCCGAGGAGAAGGCTGAGCGCAAACCCCAGAGCAGGCCAAGAAGAAAAAGGCCGAAGAATAAACCGAAAGTAGCGGCCGCACCAGCTGCTAAAGATGAGAAGCAGACAGAAAAAGATCAGCACATTAAAAAAAGTGAAGAGAAAAACGTGAAAAGTGCTGAAAAGACCGGGAAAGAACCGGTAATTAAACTGATTATCAATGCCGAAGAACCTGAGGAGTGCAGGATTGCCCTTCTTGAAGATGGCAGGCTCGAATCATTTCATGTGACAACCGTAGTTCATGAGCAGACAAAGGGTAATATTTACAAGGGACGGGTTACTGCTATAGAGCCAAATCTGCAGGTGGCTTTTGTCGATATCGGCACAGGCAAGAACGGTTTTCTGCCTTTTAGTGAAATTCACCCGGAATACTACACCAGTGAAGAGGCAGCGCAAAAGCACTGGAAGGACCTACATATCCAGGAGGTAATTAAAAAGGGCCAGGAAATACTCGTGCAGGTTGTTAAAGAGGTTTCCGGCACCAAGGGTGCAAGTATCACATCCTATCTTTCTTTGCCTGGCCGCTTTCTGGTGCTGATGCCGGGCAGTGACAGCCATGGCATTTCCAGAAAGATTGAAGACGAGAAGGAACGTACCAAGCTGCGCACCATTATGAGTTCCTTAAATATCCCTGAGGGCATTGGCTATATTGTAAGAACCGCCAGCATGGAGATCACGAAAACCTCACTGAACAAGGACCTGCGTTATTTGCTCAGGTTATGGGATGAGACAAAAAAACGAGGTCAAACCGTCACTTCGCCTGCTTTGATATACAAGGATCAGGATATTATAGCCAAGGTACTGCGGGACTATTACAGTCCTGATATTCAGGAAATCCTGGTGGACACCCAGGAAACGTTGAAGCAGGTAAAGGATTTCTTGAGACTTCTTCCAACCCTCACTAAAAAAACTTCGGTGAAGCTCCATATGGGCTCACGACCTATTTTCAATCAGTATGGGGTTGAAGACCAGACTGAGCAGATCTATCAGCCCGTGGTCAAACTCCCATCAGGCGGGTCAATTGTTATTAATCCGACCGAAGCATTAGTAGCTATAGATGTAAACTCGGGCCGTACTGCCAAAGATAAGAATTTTGCTGAAACTATTTTTCTGGCGAATAGTGAGGCCGCGACAGAACTTGCCCGGCAGCTCCGGTTGCGGGACTTAGGTGGTCTTATCGTGGTTGACTTCATTGATATGCGGAATTCGCGCCATATCAGAGAGGTGGAAAAGCTGGTCAAGGCAAGCATGAAGAGGGATAGGGCTAAAGTTGATATAAGCAGGATCTCAAGGTTTGGCCTCATGCAGATATCGCGCCAGAAGCTTGGGAGGCCGATACAGATGGGAAGTTATCACATCTGTGAATACTGCCAGGGTCGAGGGGTCACCCGATCGGTGGAGACCCAGTCGCTTTCCTATCTGCGTCGTATCCAGACCGGGGTGGCACATAAAAATGTGGTAGGAGTCAACTGCCGCCTGCCGATAAAAGTATCACAGTACCTGCTCAATAATAAGCGGGAAGAGTTGCTGGAGATGGAAAATAAATACGGTGCAGTGATCAGGATCGAGCCGGCACCGGAAATGACACCGGAAGACAACCTGATAGAATTCACCAAGGGAGATAATCACCTCGACAAGTGATTATGATTAGAGTTTTTCTATTGTTTTTTTATGGCTGTCTTTTGCTTCTCATATTATTGATTAGAAACCCCTTCATTCAATTATCAAATTGATATTATACGCAAAACAGAGGTGATTAAATGGCTACCTGGAGAAATCTGAAACTAAAAAGTCTCACCTGGATGTCCCTGCTGGCATTCTGTCTGCTTTCATTATCCACTGCCTGGGCCCAGGAGGAATCAATCGATTTCTGGCCGCAGGAAATTGAAACTCAAAAGGGTATAGTGGTGGTTTACCAGCCTCAGCCGGAAAAACTGGAAGGCAATAAACTATCCAGCATGGCAGCTGTTGCAATAGAATTAAAAGACTCGGCTGAACCCGTCTTCGGAGCCATCTGGTTTGAAGCACGGCTGGATACTGACCGTGATACGAGAATAGCCACCATTATAGATATTACGGTAACCCAGGTACGTTTCCCTGAGCAGGACGAGAAAGACCAGGATGGAAAAAAGGTAGATAAACTAAAAAAACTGCTGGAAGAAGAAATGCCAAAGTGGGGCATACCCATCTCCATGGACGAGTTGATGACCACCCTGGAACTGGCGGAAACACGAGCCGAAGCCACCCAGAAAATCAATACTGATCCTCCCATAATCATCTTCATGACCGAACCGGCGGTACTCATCACCCTGGACGGCAAGGAGAGCCTCCAGGAGATAGAAGGTTCAAAACTCAAGCGGGTTGTCAATACTCCTTTTACAATTCTCTTCGAGACATCAAAGAAGACCTATTACCTCTATGCGGATAAAGATACCTGGTACACTGCCAGTGATATTAAAGGAGACTGGGCTATTACCAAAACGGTTCCTGCAGAGATAGCGGCCCTTGCCCCAAAGGAAGAAGCCGATTCAGGAGACCAGGCACCAGAAGAGGATGATACAGAACCCGGACCACCGCCCAAGGTGGTTGTAGCCACCGAGCCAACCGAGCTCATCTCCAGTAACGGCAAACCGGAGTTTGCACCTCTCTCCGGCACGGATCTTTTGTACATGAGCAACACAGACAGTGATGTGCTCATGGATATCAAGAAGCAGGAATATTACATCCTGTTGTCAGGTCGCTGGTTTATGAGTAAAAAAATGGAGGGCCCCTGGAAGTATATTCCCGGTGATAAACTGCCTGCAGATCTTGCTAAAATACCAGAGGATTCGGAAATGGGCACCGTGCTCTACGCGGTCCCAGGGACAGACGTAGCCAAAGAAGCTGTGCTTGATGCGCAGATCCCCCAGACCGCAACTGTAGATCGCAAGAAGGCAACGCTTACTGTGGAATATGACGGCGAGCTCAAGTTCGAGCCCATTCCCACTACAAAAATGACCTATGCAATAAATACAGCAACGCCGGTCATCCTGCTTGACGGTAAGTACTATGCCTGCGACGAAGCTATCTGGTTTGTAGCAAACAGTGCCAAAGGTCCATGGCAGGTGGCAACTTCCATACCGGATACGATCTACACCATACCTCCGGAATCCCCCATTTATAACGTAACCTATGTCCGCATCTACGATTCCACTCCGGAAGTGGTCTATGTCGGCTATACACCGGGATACACCAATACCTATGTGTACAACACTACGATTGTCTACGGCACCGGCTACTATTATTCCGGCTGGCATGGCCACTATTACTATCCACGGCCGGCCACATGGGGTTTTCATGTGCGCTGGAACCCATGGGCCGGCTGGGGCGTCGGCTTCAGTTATGGTTATGGACCGTTCCGATTTAGCATCGGCGTAGGCGGTTGGTATCGGGGTGGCTGGTGGGGGCCGGGACGCCACCGCGGCTATCGCCATGGTTACCGGCATGGGAGTCGGGCAGGTTATCGGGCAGGGTACCGGGCCGGCAGTAGAAATTCTGGTCGCAACAATATGTATAATTCAAAACAAAACAAGGCACGCGCCAAAGCCCAACCGGCCGGAGCCCATAAACGCCAGGCAACTGCCCGGGCCTCCACCGGGAGGGCCAACAACGTTTATGCTGACAAGAACGGCAATGTCAACCGCAAGACAGATAAGGGATGGGAGCAGCGCACCAACAATGGCTGGGAATCAAAAAACAAAGCGTCCCAGGGTCAGATGCAAAGAGACAAGCCAACCCAGACTCAACAGCAGAGAACGAAGCAACAGCAGACCCAGCAGCTTGACCGCAGCCAACAGGCAAGGCAGCAGGGCAACAAAAGAACCAACAGTTATAATCAGTCCCGCAGCAGCGGCAGCCGAAGTGGTGGCAGCCGAGGCGGTGGTGGTCGAGGCGGTGGTGGT
>JAAXQI010000204.1 GCA_012974315.1 Desulfobacterales bacterium
GGATATTTCCATGAAAAAAGTGAAAGATGGCGACCATGTGACTATTGAATATGAGGGTATGCTTGAGAATGGAGAGATTATTGAAAGCTCTGCAGATACTGGTTCCTTTGAATTAGAAGTTGGTGCAGGCTCTATGCCTCCAGGATTTGAAAATGCGCTTCTTGACATGCGGGAAGGCAAAAAAAAAGCAGTT
This sequence comes from Desulfobacterales bacterium, assembly GCA_012974315.1. GTDB lineage: Bacteria > Desulfobacterota > Desulfobulbia > Desulfobulbales > BM004 > BM004. Next base: position 194 of record JAAXQI010000204.1, read on the forward strand.
ACCCTGCAACCGAATGAGGCTTTCGGAGACAGGGATGGAAAACTGCTGCACATAGTTAACAGAAGTCTTTTTGGTGAAAATACTACTCTGAAAACCGGGATCATTATTGGAATGACAGTCGAAAACGACGGCCAGAAACAAAAAATTCCAGCTCTTGTTACTGCAGTTAATGGTGAGGAAGTGTCAATAGATTTCAACCATCCCCTGGCAGGCAAAGCTATTACCTATAAATTTATTGTAAAGGCAATCAAGTAGTCTGAAATATTATTTGTTAAAAATCTCTTTTGAATGGGCAAAAAAAATAAAAGTTATGCACCACCAAAAATCATTGTCAACGATCATATCTGTTATTATTGGTGGCTTTAAAATGGAAATGATATTTATAGACGAAAAATATCATTAATAAACCTCTCTTTCAAAGGAACCACAACATGGATACCTCTATCACCTGGGAAACAGACCCGGAAGAGGCACGTAAACGTGCCCAAGCTCAACATCTGCCCATCTTATTATTTTTCCACAACCCTGGTTGAATTGGATGCCAGCAGATGGATGCAGTTACGTATCCCGACAAAGATGTAATTGAATACAGCCAAAAATCATTTGTTCCTCTTCAGGTACCATTTGATGCAAAACCATTGTCCGATGATTTCAATATCAAATGGACACCAACTTTAATAACCCTTGGCTTCGACGGGAAAGAACATCATCGCACTGTTGGCTTTCTTGACCCGGATGGTTTTATTGCCAATTCTCTTCTCGGCATTGGTAAATACCACTTTGATAATGACCGCTACCCGGAGGCACTCTCATTTTTTGACACTATCATAGCTGATCATTCCCAAAGTAAAACTATAGCTGAAGCGATTTTTCTCCAGGGGGTTTCGCGCTATAAAAATTCAGGAGACCCCAAACCCCTGAAAGAGGCATATGAGACCCTCAGCAACAAGTATCCTGATAGTGAATGGACCCAGAGAGCCTATCCATACCGGCTGCTGTAAGCAGATTTTCATACCATAAGAAAATTAGCAGCACTAAAAAAAAGCCCTTCCCTTATTCCCGGGAGGGGCTTTGGTATATAATACTTTTGTTTAATTACCCGGAAAAATGGTCATATCCCTGGTAGCTTATCTCCTGACGGTCTTCACCACTGCACAAAAACACACCCTGATCATCTACAATCCGGCCAATACAGAACATCTCCCTGCCCAATTTATCAGAAACCAGCTGGAGCAGATTTTGTTCATCTGAAGCCTTGGTTGTAAAAAGGAGCTGGTAATCCTCACCACCTCTGAGCACCCAGTCAAATACTCCTGTATTCAATTCTATCGCTGCATTTTCAAGCAGCACGGAAACAGGCAGGAGATCCTTCTGGATTTCTGCACCTACACCACTTTCCTGGCAAAGATGGGCAAGATCCGTGGCCAGACCATCAGAGATGTCCATCATTGCATGAACAAATCCGCTGGAAGAAAGAATTATCCCAAGATCGACTTCAGGCCCCGGATCAAGATGCGCATGAATAAGCTGCTGCCATTTACCTGATATCCCGGCAGGCTGGCAAAAACCTTTACGGCATAATTCAAGACCTGCTGCTGCATTGCCCAGTGATCCGGAAACCCATATCAAATCTCCGGGTTTCGCCCCGGAACGATAACATATCTGCTTCCTGCTCCCCTCCCCAGTGACAGTCACTGATAGTATAAGATCATTCCCACTTTTAACCGTATCGCCTCCAACCAGAAGGGTGTCATGTTCCCTGAGCACCGAAGTAAGTCCTGACATGAAATCATCAAACCAGGAAGGAATTGATTCGGGAAAACCAATGCTCAACAGACAGGTACGGGGTTGACCGCCCATAGCAGCGATATCACTTAAATTAACAGAGGCACATTTTCTGCCAAGCAGATAGGGGGGATGCCAGGCCAGATCAAAATGCACTCCTTCCACAAGGGTGTCTGTGGTGAGCAGCAAGCAGTTCTCCTCATCTTTTTTAAGAACGGCACAATCATCTCCAATACCCTTGATCAGGTACTCCCGGTTATGGTTTTGCACATAGTGAAGAATACGATTAATACATTCCCTTTCAGAGGTCATGACTTCCTGCCTTATTTAATACGACGCAATGGAGATTTCCCCTTCTTATCGTGCCGGGGTTCATCATTGACAGGTGCTTTTTTTGTGTCAAAAACAACACCCTTCATAAACCGCTCTTCGCCTTCCATGGTAAATATCTCATGACCTGTCATTTGTTCAGTTCGTAAAATCCAGGTAATCTTCCTTGGCGGCAATGTTAAAAAATGCATGCTGACATGCCACCAATCGCCACGTTTTGTATTATCCCTGACGATATCGCTTACCAGGGCGTAAACCAACATTTGTGGTTTCTTGGCAGCAATTAAAACAATATCGCCAATTTCAACAGTATCTTTGAATGGCACTAATTTTTTCAGGTCACTGACTATTTTTTCCATAGTATTATAATTTATACCCTATTTACAGCAATCAAGCCTTCGGTATTGAACTGCTTCAGCAATATGCTTGGTCTGTAGATTCTCACTCTGATCAAGATCGGCAATGGTGCGGGATATTTTTAAAATTCTATGATAGGAACGAGCTGAGAGGCCCAATCGATCAACAGCTTTTTCAAGAAGCTTTTCAGAAGGAGTGTCAAGAATACAGAACTTTTTAATATCCTTTGGTGTCATCTGCCCATTGCTATAATAATTTTTCCGCTGTTCGAACCTCTTTTTCTGAATCGATCTTGCCTGCTGCACCCTTTCTTTTATGAGAGCAGAAGATTCACCACTGTCTGCTGACGACATATCTTTATAAGGCACGGAAGGAACTTCAAGATGCATATCAATCCTGTCCAGAAGAGGCCCGGAAAGTCGGCTTTCATAGCGCTGAACTTGTGTAGGAGTACATTTGCAGTTATGTTTCAAGTCACCGAGATAACCGCAGGGACAAGGGTTGAAGGCAATAACCAGAATAAACCGCGCGGGAAAGTTAAGCGAACTAGCAGCCCTGGAGATGGTAACAGTACCATCCTCAACAGGCTGCCTCAACACTTCCAGTACGTTTTTTTTAAATTCCGGTGACTCGTCAAGAAAAAGTACTCCATTATGGGCCAGGGACACTTCACCAGGTTTAGGAATCTGCCCGCCTCCGATAAGGCCGGCATCCGATATTGTATGGTGGGGGGCTCTGAATGGCCTGGAGGATATAAGCGGTGTGCCATTTTTCAGCAGTCCCATAACGCTGTAGATTTTGGTTGTTTCCAGCGCTTCTTCAAAGGTCAGATCAGGTAAAATTGTCGGTACCATTCTTATTAAATGAAGAGAACTTGCCTTCATCCATAAGTGCTTCAAATATATCTGAATTATAGATGATGTCCATGCCAACAGTTGTCGGGCCGAGATGTGAATTAATACGAGGATCCGCAAATATGGTGATTCCTTCAGGGACAAGGGATTCAAGAAATCGCTTTTTATCATCAGGACTGAATTCCTGCATGTCTGTCCAGGTGTCAAATAGTAGATCATTATTTTTCAACCAGTATTGTTTATCCTGCTGTATATCTTTAAGTTCTGCC
>JAAXQI010000039.1 GCA_012974315.1 Desulfobacterales bacterium
TTACCGGGCACTTGCTCTCGTCATTCATAAAATTACCTCCTGTTGTTATCGGTAAGGACTTTTGTCTCAGACATGTAACTTCACCATTTCACAATAAGGGTTTGTGTTAATCAGCGGTTGCTGAAAAAATATAAAGGGTGGAGACAGATTTTTTAAAAAGAGTATTTAACTATTACGGTTCTTAAAAAAAATTATCAAGGATAGCGTGATGGGGCAGGGAAGTTATTTCTTCTCCTGTAGAAAAAGAAAAGGCCGGGAATAATTCCGGCCTTTTTGTATGGCAGTTGTTGTGTATGGGGTATGGATTCAGGCCTTCATCATTACGGGAAAATGCAGGTAAAACGTTTTTGTTGGATGTCTTTGTTAGTGCCCACATCCACCAGCATGACCACCACAGGTGTGCTCTATGGTAATTTCAGTCATTGTGTTGCTTTTAAATGATTCGATATTATCTCGAACTGTGCCGTTTGAAGCCCTGTAAACTTTGATTCCCATTCCATTTAATTTGGTGATAGCGCCTGCACCAATGCCGCCAACAACGATAACATCAACGGTTTTTCCATCTAAAGCTTTTAAGGGGTTGCATTTACCGTGCACATGGCCCAGGTCCTGATTATTTATTGTGTCAATTGAGTTTGTTTCTGTTTCAAAAACGACAAAGACCGGAGCCGATCCAAAATGGCCGAACACTTTACTCTCTAATCCTTGATCTGATTCAACCGGGAAACACATTTTCATCTTTAAAACTCCTTTTGATTCAGTAAGAAAAAACTATCACTTTTTTAAAAAGGGGACAGCCTGGCCATTACGCACTTGCCGACTTCTCGTAATAATCCTGGCGCGAAATGCGGGTTAATTGTATTCCCGGGTTTTCTCGAAAGAGATTTCCGGGAAATTATCCATGGTCCGTTCAAGCCACCATTCATTGATGGCGAGAAAGGCCAGGTGCCCTTCGGCATCAACTGCGAGGTCAGCCTGGTTTTTGTTTTTAAACTCGTCCAGTTTTTTGCGGTCATTGTTGTGAATCCACCGTGCCGCAGAGTATTTCACTGGTTCTGTGATAGCTTCGACACCATATTCTGCTTTCAGCCGGGCCACTACGACCTCGAACTGTAAGACGCCAACTGCGCCAAGAATATAATTACTGCCCATGAGCGGTTTGAAAAGTTGTACTGCTCCCTCTTCGGCCATTTGTTCCAGTCCCTTGTTGAGCTGCTTGGCCTTCATGGGATTTTTGAGCAGCACCCGGCGAAAATGTTCCGGCGCGAAGTTAGGGATACCGGTGAATTTGAGCGGTTCTTTTTCGGTGAACGTATCACCGATTTTAATGGTGCCGTGATTGTGGATGCCGATGATGTCTCCAGGGTAGGCCTCTTCAACATTGCTCCGGTCCTGGGCCATAAAGATAGTTGCATTTGACAGGATCATTTCCTTGCCAAGACGGTGATGGACAATTTTCATGCCGCGGGTGAATTTTCCTGAGCAGATTCGAAAAAAGGCTATTCTGTCCCGGTGGGCTGGATTCATGTTCGCCTGGATCTTGAAGGTGAAGCCGGAAAAGGCTTCTTCGTCCGGTGAGACAATCCGTTCGGTTGTTGCCCGGGGACCGGGTGGCGGGGCAAGTTCAACAAAGGCGTCGAGCATTTCTTTGACCCCGAAGTTGTTCACAGCGCTGCCAAAGAAGACGGGTGTCTGGCCGGCCTTGAGATATTCTTCGTGTTCAAAAGGATTGGCCGCCCCTTCAAGAAGCGCGATATCTTCCCGCAGTGTATCTGCCTGCCGCCCAAGGAGATCGTCAAGTACGGGATCATTGATATCCTTGACCAGAATGCCGTCCTGTGCCCGGGTAGACTTGCTGGGTGTAAAAAGATGCAGCTGCCGCTGGTGAATGCTGTAAACACCCTTGAAGTCCTTGCCCATGCCAATGGGCCAGGAAAGTGGTGTACATTCAATTTGCAGCTTGTCTTCTATATCGGCCAGTATTTCCAGGGGACTGAGACCCTCGCGGTCAAGTTTATTGATAAAGGTTATGATAGGGGTATTGCGCATGCGGCAGACCTCCATCAGTTTCATGGTCTGTGTTTCGACCCCCTTGGCATTGTCGATAACCATCAGGGCACTGTCCACTGCGGTGAGGACCCTGTAGGTGTCCTCGGAAAAGTCCTGATGGCCTGGAGTGTCCAGCAGGTTGATTTCACAATCGCGATAATTGAACTTCATAACCGAAGAGGTGACCGAGATGCCACGTTCCTGTTCGATGGACATCCAGTCGCTGACCGCGTGATTGCTGGTTTTTCTTGATTTTACAGCCCCTGCCATCTGTATGGCTCCCCCGAAAAGCAGGAGTTTCTCCGTCAGAGTGGTTTTCCCGGCATCCGGGTGACTGATGATGCCGAAAGTGCGCCGCCGCTGTATTTCTTTTTTAATTCTATTGCTCAATGGAATACCTGTTTCCTGATATTGATAACCGTACAAGGCGTAATAAAAAACGGGCCGCATAAGTGCGGCCCGTTAAAATAATAATTATACTCTAAAAGAAACGATTTGTCAGTAATTTCCTTATGGGTATCCTGGCAAAGAAAAAGGCTTCAACCACTTAAAAAAGCAAAAGGGGTCCAGATTTATTTTTTGGGCCAAGAGACTTCCAGACAACATTGATTCTAATCCTGTATAAAACAGGCAACTTATTCAGTTTGTTTGGGAGGATATAATTTTTTGAGTTTCTCTCTTTCTTTTTTATAGCATTCCGATAGATACATTTTCATCCTGAATTCCTGGGTTCCATATTCACTGGATAACTGGCAAAAGTGATAAAGGTGATTATCTTAGTTAATAGTAAGAACTATTATCATTCAGTGGCCAATGAAGTCGCTGGAGAAAAGTATATATGGAGGTACTCGCCATGACTGGAATAATATATAATATATTGAAAAGACGGAATAATTTATTCACTTTACTTGCATCAGCTCTTATGCTTCTCCTGCTCGCAGGTTATGCAGCAGCAGGTAATATTTACGGATCACTGGACAGAGATAGAGACCTTGACAACATGTTTCGTAACTATGAAGTCCTGCAGGACTATAATTATTTTACAAGCGGAGGATATGATACACCCAATGCAATTCTGTTAATCCAGAAGGATTATGAAATGGACAATCCAGGAAATCTCTGGACGCCAATTCCTTATGTTGATTATGAACAGATGAGAAAATGGGTTTCTGTCATAAGTTCTGAGCAGGATTTTAATAGGTCAGGAAATTATTATGCTGCTTACATCCTTGATCAGAATGGTCAAAGAATAGGTGTATGGTATTCAGTTGAGGTTTTTGCGACTGTGAAATTTCTCGAAGGGAACAAGGTCCTGGTGTACACACCAGAATTGAACCAGCATCGTTCTATCCTGAGTGATCTTTATTGATTGCGCGAAAAGGGTTAATTGACACGTGCTGGTGAGGTGACAGAAAAAGGGGACAGTTTTATTTATTGTGTCAAAAAGCACACAATAGAAGTTATGGAGTAAACAATATTCCCCAGTAAGTATAAATTTTTGTCTCAAAGGAAACTGCTTTGTTAAAAAAATATCCGGCAAAAATGGTGCAAGGTTATTTATATACATCAATTTAATCCTTTCTTATCAGCCACTAACTTCTATTGAGGGAGGCAGCCTCAATCATTATTCTTCCTTCTTTTAAAAGAGGCACATTTCTTGCAAAATAAGGGATAACTGAACAGAAGGAAGACTTCATGAAACTCTTTAAAATTTTGCTCATTGCATCGATTGCGCTTTTAATCGTTTCATCGGCTGCAATAGCCAGAGATTTTGGCTGGACCAGGGATTTCAACATACAGGCTAAAGCTGACCCGCCAGGATTCAGAGCAAGGCTTGCAACACGATTCGATCTTAGCGATTTTCAGGTCATTGCCTTGCGCAATATTTTTGCCAGCCCTGCAGATGCCTACATTATGTTGAGGTTTGGTGAAATGCAGGGAGATCTCAAGAAAGTATCCAAAGAACAGGGAATAGAGGCCGTTAAGAAATACAGGAGCAATAAGGATAAAGGTTGGGACGTACTGGCTAAAAGTCTGGGAGTAGAGCCAGGGTCAAAGGAATTTCTTGCCCTGAAACGTGACCATGATTTACCCGGAGGTAATAATCGCGCCCAGGTTGCTCACAGTGACTATGATCGTGGTAATGTTAACTACGTTGACAATACCCTTGGTAAAGTTGAAAAATGGAAAGGCGGACTCGAAAATTGATTCTCCGTACTCTCATGGTGTCCTCTCTGCCCCTTACACGTATTGCGCAGCACAATAACCGCTGGACCAGGCCCATTGGAGGTTGTAGCCACCAAGCCAGCCGGTCACATCCAGCACCTCGCCAATAAAAAACAAGCCAGTTACCTGTTTCGTTTCAAAAGTTTTAGAGGAGATATCCTCGGTATTAACGCCGCCCCGCGTGATCTCGGCAGTCCCATACCCTTCTGTGCCGGCAGGCGCACATTTCCAGTGGTGAAAATGCCTGGTTAGTAATTCAATGTCCGCTTTACTGTATTGGGCCATGGGCTTATTGTGTATCGCCTTGGCTATCTCACGGGTGGCCAGCCAGACCTTGACAAACCGTTTTGGCAAATGGCGCGCTAACAGGCTTTTTAATTCCCGTTTTGTGCCTTCTTTTTGCCAACTGTCAAGTAAAGACACTAGATTCTCACCTGGTAAAAAGTCGATTTCTATACCATTTCCAGGATACCAGTAGTTTGATATCTGTAAAATGGCGGGCCCGCTCAGTCCTTTGTGGGTAAAGAGTAAAGCCTCTGCAAAGGATTGTTCACGGCAGGAAACTGTCACCGGCATTGAAACACCGGCTAACGATTGAGCTCTGGTGAGCAATTCCCCTTTTAATGTAAAAGGCACCAGTGAGGCATAGCGCGGGGTTACTCCAAGGCCGAATTGTTTAGCCGTGTCGTAGCCAAAACCCGTTGCGCCCACGGTTGGTATTGAAAGCCCGCCCGTTGCAATCACCAGTGATTGGCAGGTAAAAGCGCCGCCACTGGTTGCGAGTTGAAAGCGTGAATTCTGGGTGTCCTCGGTTTGTTTAATACCTTTTATACTGCACTCAGTAATTATTTCCACACCTGCAGCGTCACATTCTGCCAGCAGAATTTTGAGTATGGACTGGGATTTAGTCTTACTGAATAACTGCCCCAGTCCTTTTTCTTCGTATTCCAGATGATATTTATGCACAAGGGTTTAAAAATCGTATTGCGTATAACGGCGTAACGCGGAGATGCAAAAGTGAGGATTGGCCGACAAATAATGGCCTGGCTCAATATTGTAGTTGGTGAAATTACAGCGGCCACCCCCGGACATGAGTATTTTTGTACCCACCTTATCGGAATGATCCAATATCGCGACTGTTTTCCCGCGCTTACCGGCGGTGGCCCCCCACATTAGTCCTGCGGCTCCAGCACCAATGATGATACAATCAAAATGTCTCATGGGAAACATTTGGGGTCGTATCTGCATATTTGACAATCTGCTCCCAAATAGATCTGTCGCGGTTTTCCTGGAATCAATGCAGTTAATAGAATCATTCTGTTTCGTCTTTCACTTTATTCTGGCCATCCATTTGCAATTTTTTCATGAGGTCTGCGAAAGGGGTGTGGGTGGCCGTTGGTGTCTTGTCGCTATCTGAATCGTGAGCAGGCAGCCATTCGGCATCCAGGGAGCGGGAGTGCTCATTGTCGTGGCAGTAGATGCACAAAAGCTCCCAGTTGCTGCCGTCGGGAGGATTATTCTTGTAATTATGGTCTTTATGATGGACCGTCAGCTCTTTTAGTTTTTTGCCGGAAAAATCCCGGCCGCAGTTTGCGCAGACCCACGGGAGGATCTTCAGCGCCTGATTTCGATATTCTATTTTTTTCATTGAATTATACTATTTCTCCGCCGCCAACCACCTCATCTTCTTCATAGAAGACCGCAAACTGGCCTGGCGTTATAGCCAGCTGCGGTTCTTGAAAGCAAACTGTGTAAATTTCTTTTTCCGGCAACTCAACCTGAGCTGATGCACCATCATGGCGGTAGCGGATCTTGGTGAGAAAATCATGGGGCAGGTCAGGCTCAATCCCAGCCATCCAGCTTACCTCTTTTACCGCCAGCTCTTTTTTCCATAGATCTTCTTTTTTGCCGACCAGCACTTCGTTTTTCACTGGATCGAGAGCTACCACATAGTATGGAGTGGCATCAGGGATGCCCAGTCCTTTGCGTTGCCCCACTGTGAAGCCATGGATTCCCTGATGATTTCCCAGAACTTTGCCGTCCAGGGTAACGATGAAGCCGCCGCCGTTATCTGCTGCAGGAAACTGTGCCATAAAGCTGTTAAGATCCTGGTCCTTTAAAAAGCATACGTCCTGGCTTTCAGCACCGTGAACTCCGGAGATGCCCAGTTCGGCGGCCATTTTATAGACATTTTCCTTTGTGTGTTCTCCCAACGGCATGAGTATCCTGGCAAGCTGTTGCTGTGTCAGGCGGTGCAGAAAATATGACTGGTCTTTTTTAGGGTCCTTGCCCTTCAAGAGATGACAGAGCCCTTTTGGGTCACAAATAATTCTGGCATAATGGCCGGTAGCCATCAGGTCGCATCCTGCAGACAGGATTTCTTCCAGCAGCCTGCCGAATTTTATCTTTGGGTTGCAGACAACACAGGGGTTGGGGGTTTTGCCCTTGAAATAGCTCCGGGTGAAATAATCCAAAACCGTTTGCTTAAATTCATCTGCCAGGTCAACGATGGTGATTGGGATATCCAGGTGTTCAGCCACTTTTTTTACCCGTTCAACCTGCTGGTCGAGATCCGGTTGGGCCAGGGCCATGAAAAAACCATGGACATCATGGCCCATATTTTTTAAAAGGGTTGCCGTGACGGAACTGTCGACCCCGCCGCTCATCGCAACGCCGACTGACTTTATTGTTTTTGTTTCCTGCTGTTGCATATAATCAAATAAGAATCTAAACTGTTTCTTTGACCTTTAACCTTATAATCGCGAGCCTTTAATATTCTCTATTTTTTAAATCTTTAACCTTGTGCCCTGAGCCTTGTGCCTTGAGCCCTATATTCTAATAACATTATGTTACCAAAAGCATCAAGAACAGGTTCAAAAAATAGCAGTCATCCCCCCATTAAAATTCCGGAATTGCTTGCTCCGGCGGGAAATTTTGAGAAAATGATTACAGCAATCCATTACGGGGCTGATGCTGTTTACTGTGGGGGCAAGAAGTACAGCCTGAGAGCCCATGCCGGTAACTTTTCAGACAAGCAGCTAGCAGAGGCTGTTGCCTATGCCCATGAAAGAGGTGTCAAACTCTATGTTACGGTTAATATTTTTGCCCACATGGAGGATCTGCAGGGGTTGGAAAAATACCTGCTGTTTCTCAGAGATATCCAGGTGGATGGGATAATCATATCAGACCCTGGCATACTTGCGCTGGCGAAAGAAATATGTGAAATTCCTGTTCACCTGAGCACCCAGGCCAATGTTACCAACCCGGCAAACGCAAAATTCTGGGAGGCTCAGGGAGTGGCAAGGCTCAACGTTGCCCGGGAGCTCAGCCTGGTAGAGATAGCAGAGATCAGAAAATCTCTTGATGAGACAACCATGGTAGAGGTTTTTGTGCATGGGGCCCTGTGCATCTCATATTCGGGCAGGTGTTTGCTCAGTTATTATTTTACGGGCAGGGATGCCAACCGGGGCGAATGTGCCCACCCCTGCCGCTATAAGTATGTCCTTAAGGAAGAGAAGAGGCCCGGCCAGTATTTTCCCGTTGAGGAGGATGAGCACGGGACATATATATTTAATTCCAAGGACTTGTGCCTGCTGAGCAAGTTGCCGCAATTGATCAATATTGGTGTAGACAGCCTTAAGCTCGAGGGCAGGATGAAAACCGTTTATTATGTTGGTGCGGTGGTGAGGGTGTACAGAGCAGCCATTGATTATATTGCGCAGAACATTGAAGAAGCCATAGCAAATAACAGGATGATCTCGCTGCCGCCTATATATATGGATGAGCTTATGAAAGTCGGCACCAGGGGCTATACGGAAAATTTTATTTTCGGGCCGCCAAGCGCAGAAGATATGCTCTATGACAGGTCAAGAACTGACCAGGAGTATGTTCCCGTTGGCCTGGTGCAGGGTTTTGGTGGGAGCGCAGAGGAAGGAAAATGGCTGGAAGTTGAGATGAGGAGCCCCTTAAGGAAAGGTGAAACAATTGAGTATCTCTGCCGGGATATCAATGTTGTTTCCTTTGAAGTGCTTGAGTTGCTTGATCAACATGGAATCCCGCTGGAGCAGGCCAATCCTGGAAACATTGTAAAGATCTACTATGACACTGAAAGTGCCTGGGCCTGGGAAGTGAATGGCCTGCTCAGAATGAAGAAGTAGCTGGTTTTGCAGTATCTAAAAGCCAATATTTTATCTCGCAATATTGGCTTTTAGATACAATGCTCGCCAGAACCTAATTCCGGTCCCGGTTATTATGCTTCAGCCGGTAAATGTTTGCGCTGAACTTGTCCTGCTTTCTCTCCAGATGGGCCCGTTCTTTCCTGGTGAGGGTTCCGTCTGACCAGGCACGACATGTTTTCTGTTGGAGATGGCGTTGCTGTTTAAAAAGATGCCGGGTTTCTCCCCTGGTCAACTCTCCGCTGTGTATACCCTGAAAAATACGTTGGTCCTGTTTGAAATGCCTTTGAGCAAATGTGCCGGCCAATGCCGGTTGGGCGACAACCATTCCCATGAATGCAACTATTGCTGTGATTGCTAATGCCTTTTTCATGATTTGTCTCCTGTTCGTCTGTTGTTTTGTTTTCCTTGTTGCTTTGTTTATATAGACGAGGGGTTGCCTGATTTTGTTTACAATATTTTTCTGGGATAAAAGGGCCCAGGAATACATCTACATTGTTAGTATTTCCACTCTATATTTGAAGTTTTTTCTGTTTTCTCCGTTGTGTCTTTATCTAAATGATTGAAATTATGTTATTATATGTAGAAATATGTAAAAAATAAACTAATGTTGCAAAATGCATGTTGACAAATGCTTTATAATGATGTTTTCTTTAATTTCGACAAGTTAATTGTTATATTGTGATGGCGTACACCTTAGGACAATTATGGCTCACAGGACACAACTCAACACGCAGATTGCTAACCTTACCGGCATAAGCAAGCATACCATTGACCGGATCGGAGTGAACCTGAACAAGGGTGGAATCCTTCATTCCGGGGGCCGGGGGCGCCATGCTCCTGACATGGGGCCTGAGGATCTGAAAACCATTATACTGGCAATGCTTGGATCTGAATCAACGGGCAAGGTTTTTCAAACAGTATTTAAACTCCATGGTTTGCAATCAAAAGAAAACCAGAATTTTGGGGATGTTCTCCTTGATATTTGCTCTGACATTGATAAAACCTCACAAGTCATGCAGATAAGTGTACTGAGGAATTATCCCCAGGCAACAATCTATTGGAAGGATGCAAGCGGTGCCAGAATAGGAAAAATGCAGGACTTTAAAAGTATATCAGAGCAGGAACAGCCAGGCATGAGAGTTATTGCTTCATTAAGCGGCACTGTTTTGCTGGAACTTGTAAAGCTTGTACTTTAAGCCAGACCCTGATGATGAGAATCCTTAAATGTAATTCACAGATCTTCCATAAGTTGAAAAAGAAAAGCCGGTTAAAGAAGAACATCCTCTTTAACCGGCTTGATAGCAACCTTGTCAAAAAAATTTATTAAAAAATAAATCGAAGGCGCTCAGCAACCTTCATACACGATGAAGTTAGCAGCCCTTAACTCCTCAAGTGCTCCCCTTGGTGGTCTCTTTTTCATTACCAGCAATGACTGTGGCTTTCGAACCAAGAATATGCTGACGGGAGACTTTGACTCTGATATTGTCAGCTATTTCAAGGGTAACTACACTATCTGTGATTCCGGTTATCTCACCATGCAGACCACCGGTGGTCACTACACCGTCACCCTTTTTCAGGTTTGACAGAAATACCTGGTGCTCCTTGGATTTTTTCTGTTGGGGCCTGATAAGTAGAAAATAGAAAACCACAAATATGAGAATGAGTGGAATGAAAGAGGCGATACCGCCTCCCGCGGGACCTGCTCCGTTAGCAGCATAAGCGATACTTGTCATACAAATTCCTCCGAATAGTAGTTATATTTAAAAGTTAAGTCTGTTCTTTATAAATTGCAATTATTCAAGCTCTTGCCGCATTTCATAGAAATTTTTTCTGAACTGCAGGAAAGAATCGTTTTTTATGGCCTGTCGCATTGACCGCATAAGCCCGACAAAATAATACAGGTTGTGAATTGTATTCAGATGATATGCCAGAATCTCCCGTGACATGTAAAGGTGTCTCAGGTAGGCTCTTGAGTAGTTTCGGCATGTATAACAATCGCAGCTTTCATCTGGTGGCTTTGGGTCACTGCTGTATTGGCTGTTTTTTATAACAACTCTGCCACGGGAAGTAAAGAGCATTCCATTTCTGGCATTTCGGGTGGGCATGACACAGTCGAACATGTCAACACCCCTGTAGACACTTTCAACAAGATTTTCAGGAGTTCCCACCCCCATGAGGTAGATAGGATAGTCCTGGGGCAGGAGCTTTGTGGTATGCTCGGTTATATCCATCATGAGTTCAAGGGGTTCTCCCACACTCAGTCCACCCATTGCATACCCGTCAAAACCAATTTCAAGTAACTGATCTAAAGCCTGTGAACGCAAGTCAGGATACATGCCGCCCTGGACAATACCGAAAAGCAGTTGTCCAGTCTCGTGCTGGGCAGTTCGTGATCGCTCTGCCCATCTGGAGGTGAGTTCAGTTGCGGCCAGGGTTTCGGTTCGATCTGCCGGATAAGGAATGCAGGTGTCAAGGCACATCATGATATCGGAGCCCAGCGCTTCCTGAACCTCTATAGCATCTTCCGGGCTGAGAAAGAGAGATGAGCCGTCAAGATGGGATTTGAATGCAGCGCCCTCCTCAGTAATTTTAGCAAGATCCCGGAGGCTGAATATCTGGAAACCGCCGCTGTCAGTAAGTATGGGGTGATCCCAGTTCATGAATCGATGCAGGCCACCGAGCTCCCGGATCAGTTCATGGCCCGGGCGCAGATAAAGGTGATAGGTGTTGGCCAGAATTATTTCAGCGCCAAGCTCTACAAGATTTTCAGGGGTGACTGCTTTTACTGTTGCCTGGGTGCCAACCGGCATGAAAATCGGGGTCTGAAAAGTTCCGTGCAGGGTTTGCACTTCACCACAGCGGGCAGCACACTCCGTGGAACGGTTGTGAAGTTTGAAAGGAGATGGTCTGTTTTGTTTGTCGTTCATAATATTTACGTGATGCATTCCGCTTAATACGCTTCATCCCAAAGGGCAAGAAGCTGTGTGATGCCAAGAAAAGCAAGATCAGACAATTGATCAAAATCCTGGCGGCTGAAAGGCTTGCCTTCCGCAGTAGACTGTACTTCAACAAAACGGCCATCTTTACACATGACGAAGTTGGCGTCCACCTCTGCCCCGGAATCCTCCCCGTAATCAAGATCAAGCAGTGCACGGCCATTAACTATCCCTGCACTGATAGCTGCCATAGGGTTTATTGCCGGTAATTCAGCAAGTTTTCCTTCAGCATGCAGTCCATGTATGACATCTCTGACAGCAATGGCAGCACCAGTTATGGCCGCAGTACGGGTACCACCGTCAGCACGGATAACATCGCAATCAATGCGGATTGTCCTGGAGCCAAGCCCATTGAGATCAACCATCATGCGCAGAGACCGGCCAATGAGACGCTGTATTTCATAGGTTCTGCCTGAGCGCCCCCTGGCTGCTTCACGTTGGCTTCGTGTATTGGTTGACCATGGCAGCATACCGTATTCAGCAGTTATCCACCCCTGGCCGGAATCCTCCAGAAAGCGGGGCACAGACTCCTCGACAGAAGCCGCACAGGCTACATGGGTGTCTCCCATTTTGATAAGAAGGGAACCATCAGCATGGGGGAAAATTCCTCTTTCAATGGAAACTGGGCGTAACGCATTGTCCTGGCGTTCATTTTTTCTCATTTCTGCACCGTATATGTTATAGAATTTTAAGATAAAAACCTTATTATTATTTCTGAGG
>JAAXQI010000058.1 GCA_012974315.1 Desulfobacterales bacterium
CGCTGCCTTGAATCTGCCCCTTTGGATATAGTGGTGGATAACCTTTGGGACGGTAATTTTCATAATGCTTTACAATCCGGCGATGAAATTGTGATCCATGTTTTTTCATACGGCAAACCTGTTGCCGGTGCCACAGTCACAATCACCACTGAAAAAGGCTGGACCATCCGGAAAAAAACCGATGCTGACGGCATAGCCCGTGCGCAGCTAATCCGGGATTATTATCCGGCAGCCTGGCAGCTGTTCAAGCGCACCGAGCTTGGCAAGCTTGCCCTGACTGCAGAATTCACAGGGGAAGGGGCTTCAAGTTACAAAGGTAATGCTTTTGATAAGACTCAATATATCACCAGCCTTTCCTGGAAATATGTCCCAGCCAGTGATGATTACAATTCCTATAGCTATGGGCTCCTGGTCGGATCTCTTGGTTTCCTGGGCAGCGGCTTGGGAATTTTCCAGTATCGGTTGAAACGTAGAAAACCTAAAAAGACAGTTGTTTTTGATGAGTAGCATACGTAAATTTCTCAACAATTCGGACATCAACAGGTTCCGTTTCTATTTTCAGCTAGTTGCTTTCGGGTTGTTGGTGTACGGGGGATATCTGTCCATCAATATCGGCGACCAGCTGCCCACCTTTGCCTGTGTCTTTGACGATAAACGCGGTGGTTCCTGTTATCTCATGGGGTTTCAGCACCAGATGACGTTTCCCTATGCACGCCTTTTCTCCGGGGCAGGCATAGGTATTCTGATCGGACTTTTAACCTTTGTTGGCTTTTTTATTATTTTCAACAAGGCATGGTGTGGATTTGCCTGCCCGCTTGGTGCAATTCAGGATTGGCTGACCATGCTGCGGTGCAAAATGGGGATTTATTACAGTTCTTACAGTGAACCGGTTTTCAAGCGTTTATCCACCATAAAATATATCCTCCTGGCACTGTTGATCCTGATTCCAATGGGGATAGGCAACTCGTTTTTCGGACTTCCCACCCTTAATCACGATTTTGGCGTACCATTCTGCATGATCTGCCCGGGAAGAACATTGCTGCCGCTTTTTAACGGAGATTTCTCTCAACTTGCTATTGATTTCAGTTCAAAAACAAAGATGGTGTTCAGCGGATTGGGTTTGGGGATTACCGGTATGTTTCTGGCAGGGGCTTTTGCCAAGAAACGGTTTTTCTGTCTGTTCTGCCCAATGAGTGCCTTGCATTATATATTTTCCCGTGCCAGCCTGCTGCGACTTACAAAAGACGGAGAAAAATGTACCCGCTGCGGTAATTGCTACCGGGTTTGTGATGTCGGTATACGTGCTATTGCCGATGACCTGGAGCATATAAATATTGTTAAGGATGATTGCATGATGTGTTTGAAATGCGTCTCTGCCTGTCCTGAGGATGGTTGCCTCAAGGCATCATTTTTGGGTATGCCGGTATATGAGTCAACGGCGGAAGGTTTTTTTAGAAGGAGATTGAAAGAAGATGATTGAGAGCGAACGGCAGGCCCGTGTCAGGAAAAGCACCTCTCTGCACCTGGCCATGGAAGCTGCTGAAACACTGCGCCAGATAACTGAGTTTCCGGACAACCCTGAATCAATGGCATATTTTTATGACCTCTATCAGTCGCGGTTTAAAGATGGAATGATCTTGCCGCAAAACGGCAAGAAACTGGTTGGGACCATGTGTCTCCAGGTTCCCGATGAGTTGATTGTAGCCGCTGGAGCTGTACCGGTAAGATTATGCAGCGGCGCTTATGCATTTGACCAGGCCGGCGGGGATTTCATGCCGGCAAAATCCTGTCCCCTTGTCCGTGCTACCATGGGAATGCTGCAGGTGAATAATGATACGATGAAAGATAATCTTTCAACTATTGTTATTCCAACAACATGCGATCAGAAAAGATCCTCGGTAGAGATGCTCAGGAACATGGACTATCCCGTGACAGTTCTTGAGATGCCAGCTTCCAAAGAAAGTGACGAGGCCCGAACATACTGGCAGGAATCTGTGAAGCAGTTTGCCCTTAGCATCCAGAAAACATGCGGCAGGAAAATTACTGCCAAAGCTCTCAATGCTGCAGTCCGTACTAAATTAGAGGCAGGGAAGCTCTTCAGAAGCCTGCAACAGCTGCGTACCGAATCCCACCCGGTCATCCTCGGGAAGGATATATGGCTTGTGTCAAACAGTTATTTTTTTGATGATCCGGACCAGTGGTGCAAGGCAGTGGGTAAACTGATCGCGGAACTTGACAGCAGAAAATCTGCAGGATTTTCCGCCATAAACCGTAAGGCTCCGAGGCTGCTCTTTACAGGGTCGCCACCGATTTTTCCTAACCTCAAGCTCCCTATACTTGTGGAACAGGCCGGGGGGTTAGTCGTGGCAGATGAGACCTGTTCATCTGAGCGGTTACTCCATGATGCCGTTGTCTTTGATGAGAAAAATCTCAATGATATGGTGCCTGCCATTGCAGACCGCTACCTGAAGCCGTGCACCTGTCCATGCCTTACACCGAATACGGACCGGGCCAAGAAAATCCTGGAGATGGTCAGGTCAAACAGGGTCGAGGGTGTCGTCTATCAGGCCTTTTCCGGTTGTCTTCCCTATGAGATGGAGCAGAGGGGAATCAGTGATATGTTGAGCAGGGAAGGGGTTCCCATGCTCTTTGTTGAAACTGACTACAGCCCTGAAGACCAGGGGCAGCTTTCCACCAGGGTTGAGGCATTTATTGAATCCATCAAGGTAAGGAAAAGAAAAAAACAATGAACTATTTTGCCGGTATCGATATTGGTTCCACATCCATCAAAATTGCCCTGTGTGATGAAGAAGGAAGTCTTGCTGCACATGCAACTTGCCCAACGGGTAGCCATTTTCACCAGAACGCCAAAGCAGCCTTTACGGACCTGTTGACTCGCGAAAGTCTCCAGCGGGAAGAGGTGAGCTATGTCATGGCCACCGGATACGGTAGAAAACTGTACAGAGAGGCTGATGATATTATAAGCGAGATCACAGCCAACTGTATAGGAGCAACCAAAATAGGCCTGGAAAATGGGGAGATTAGAACAATCATCAATATAGGCGGGCAGGACCTGAAAGTGATTTCGCTTGATACAGACGGGCATGTGAAAAACTTTGCCATGAATGACAAGTGTGCTGCCGGTACAGGGCGTTTTCTGGAAATGACAGCCCGGAATATGGAAATGGATGTAATGGAATTGGGAGACTGTCATCTTTCTGCCAAAGGTCCGCCGATTACCATAAATTCAACCTGCACTGTATTTGCTGAGTCCGAGATTATCAGTTTGCTGGGAAATGGCCATGGACAGCCGGAGATTATTGCAGGTATCCACTATTCCATCGCCAGGCGGGTGGCGCGGCTGGCCAAACGGATTGGTGTGGAAGAAACGGTTTTCTTTGATGGTGGGCCAGCTCTTAACAGGGGATTGGTTGAGGCACTTGAAAATGAACTCATGCAGCCTCTGTATATTCCCGAGCTGCCGCAGGTAACAACTGCATATGGAGCAGCTTTTCTGGCTATGGAAAGTGTTTTGTATGTTGGAGGGAATAAATATGCATGATATCACAGGCATTTTCACTCTCAGTGTTGTCTATGGGTTTACGGTCTGCAGCCTTTCCTGTCTACCGAGTCTCAGTGTCTATCTGATGGGTACAGGCCAGACGTTTAAGGATGGAATCATCAGCGGCCTCTATTTTGTTGCAGGCAAACTGCTTATCTATGGAACATGGGGAGGTTTAGCCGGCGGTATGGGCAGGATGTTTGAGTTGGACGCTTACCAGTAGTAAGCCCTGGCAAAAGGGCAGGAGGCTGCCACTGCTGCTGCTGGGCGTTTCAACCAGCCTGGTTCCATGTGCTCCCCTGGCCGCAGTCCTGCTGCTTGCCGCGCACAAAGGATCAGTATTGACAGGAATCAGCTACGGTCTTGTTTTCGGATCCGGCCTTATTGTATCACCTCTGATGGCTGCCAGCGGAGGTATAGCACTTATTTCAAGCACTATCAGGCAAAAGGTGTCCTGGATAGGGCCATATCTCCAGGGAACTGCCATGGTAATTTTACTTTTCATGGGGATGAGAATCCTCTTAGAGGTGTAACGGATGGAATATATAAAATATGTAATTGATTACGGCATAATTGGTCTTCTTGTGTTTATGAGTCTTGCGGGTTTTGCAATTTCCATAGAACGCTACCTCTTTTTCAGAACCATGAAACTGTATGATTATCCTGAGCGTAAACGTCTTGAACTAGCCCTTACTGAAAGGCTGCACCTGATAGCCAGCATCGGGAGCAATGCCCCCTATATCGGACTGTTGGGTACAGTGCTGGGTATCATGTTCACCTTTTACAGCATGGGGCAAAACGGTTTTATGGATACCGGCAAAATCATGATCGGGCTGGCAATGGCCCTGAAGGTAACAGCGGTGGGGCTTCTGGTTGCCATTCCGGCAGTGTTCATATACAACCTGCTGCTCCGTAAGGCTAAAGTGATTCTTATGCAATGGGATATTGAGGATGGACGAGAAGGGATTTGAAAGCATAAATGTCATTCCGTTCGTGGATGTCATGCTGGTGCTGCTGACCATAGTCTTGACCACTTCGACCTTTATCGCCATGGGGGCAATACCTGTTCAGCTGCCAAAAGCAGAGAGTGGGGAAACTATCAAGTCTGTGGCCACTACAATTGTCATCGACAGTCAGGGGGTAATATTCCTTGATGACAATCCCCTTGTACCTGAGACTCTGCGCCAGGCCCTTCTTGCAATGGATCGTAATCATCCAATTTTAATCAGGGCCGATCGCTTAATACCCTTGCAGAATTTTGTAGAGGTGTTGGATGTCGTTAAAGGCCTTGAATTCAAAAAGGTAAGCCTGCAGACTGAGGATAGCTCATGAACAGGGATGCGTATGGCTTTGGCCTCTCGTTTGTCATGCATGCTTCCATACTGGGCATCTGTCTTTATCTGCTACCAGCCCTGGATTTGCAGCCAAAACCTCTGGTGATAGATTTTTCGCTCATTTCGAGTAATGACCCCTATAAAAATTACGCAGCTCCTCTTAAGCAGGAAAGGAGTATAAAACCTCTGCCGGTGCTGGAATCTCCTCCTGAACCGAAACAGCTGGCAATCCCCAAACCCATAAAAAAGGTTCTGCCAAAAGCTCCCCCAAAGCCTGTGATAGTTAAAAAGGTTCTTACCAGACCTGCGGAAAAGATATTGCCCGGGAAGGAAGAAAAGGTTGCCAATAAAGAAAGTCTTCCTGAGGTAATGGAAAATGTTGTTCAGCCAGAACCTGAAACATTTTTCCCTGAATCGGTTATGCAGCCCCGGGTAGCAACACAAAAATCAAATTCTCCGATACAGACGGATAGTTCTGCAGGTGTGCTCTCATCAAGTGTTTCCAGGCAGGAGATGGAGCTTCATTATGTCAAGGCTCATTTTATTTATATCAAGAAGATCATAGAAAAAAACATCAGCTATCCGCCAATGGCAAGGAGAATGGGGTGGCAGGGAAAAGTCGTAGTAAGTTTTATCGTCTGCAGTAACGGGAAGGTTGAAAATCTGCAGATTGTTGAAAGCTCAGGTCATGTACAGTTAGATAAAAATGCCCTGGAAACGGTAAAGCAGGTGGAACCCTTTCCAAGTCCTCCAGTCCGGGTCAAGCTGGTTCTTCCTGTGATGTATAGGATGACCTGAATCTGTGATGGGAAAAGGGTTATCGCATAAGTCAGCGATATGTGCCTTCCTACTCTGCTTCTTTCATGGAACTGCTGTTTGGAAGGGCTGAAAATTCCTGGCCCAGAAACATGTCATCCTTGAATTCTCCAGAATATTCTTTGCCGTTAGGTGCTGTGTAAATACCTTGTCCGGTTCTCCTGCCATTTTTGAACCCCCCGACATACCTTGAACCATCGGCATAGATGAACGTTCCCTGGCCGTGAATATTGCCCTCTTTGAAACCTCCCACGTATATTTCCCCGTTTGCAAAGATGTATTTGCCCTGCCCGTGGTAGTGTCCGTTTTTAAATTCCCCGATGAATTTTGAGTCATCTGCATAGGTGATAGTGCCATTGCCGTTTTTGATGCCGTTTTTGAATCCTCCTGTGTATACAGAGCCATCGGCATAGGTAAAGTTTCCCTGGCCGTGGATGTTGTTTTCATGATATTGTCCGGTATATGTGGCACCGTTTGCAAAGGTGAAGGTGGCCTTGCCATGGTATTCGCCCTCTTTGAATTCTCCCTCGTATCTGGATCCATTAGCATATGAAAAGTTTCCCATGCCATGGTATCTGCCATTACCATACTCGCCTTTATAGACCGAACCATTTACAAAGGTGAAGATGCCCATGCCATGGTATTCGCCGTCTTCGAATTTACCTTCGAACCTGGAGCCATTTTGAAAGACCATAATTCCAGGCCCGTTTTCACAGTCGCCTTTAATACAACCAAGCTCTTCCGAAAATGATATATCGGCAGCAAATAGAATCGGTAGCATGAGAAGGATAAGCAGAGTTTTTTTCATAAAAACATCTGTTTGGCGGATTAAAAGTGAAGATCTGCACCCCTTAAGACATGCAGAATCCTGAATACATTGCCGTTATGAAGAAAATAATTTGCCGATCATTTATTATGCAGGTAAGTGTTTAGAAGGATGCTTACCTCAAATTGACTCTCTTCTTCATCTCTCACTTGACAGTAAAACTTGCAATTCATGCAAATGGGAAATTTGTTACTGAAGTCTCCTTGTGCACCTTTACCGCAATCAAAAGTATTATCAACAAACCAGCATACTCTGCCACCCTATAAACCGCGCTGAACGCCATCAAGCCTGTTTTACTGAGCAGCGGGACAAACTTTATGGGCCTTTGTTTTCCGTCTGTTTTGGCCAAAGCCGCATTACATAACTTCCCAGCAGTTTTGCAATTTCTTCATTGTCAATTTAATCATCAATGATGAAACGGATAATAAAG
>JAAXQI010000213.1 GCA_012974315.1 Desulfobacterales bacterium
GTTTATTATTGAAACGTAGTATCCCGGCTCAGTCTTACAGTATAAAATATATTATAGTGATTCCCTGGGCTGACATTTTCCCCAAATGGCAAACTGTTGATAGGAGGCTTTTATTATGGGTAAATTGGGCAAGATTTTTAGTGTACTTGTACTGCTATTTGTTATCGCTGTTGCTGGGCTTGCTGCCTTTGTGCATTATTATCTTACCGACGAACGGGTTAAAGCCTTTATCATACCTCAGGCCGAAGCAGCCCTGGGAAGAAAAGTTGCCATAGGTGATATAAAAATTGGTCTTCTTTCCGGTATCACAATAAGGGATTTCCTTATTAAAGAGGTGGACAGTGATCAGAATTTTGTCAGTGCCAGGGCCTTTGTTCTCAGTTATGACCTGATGCCCCTCCTGCAGAAAAAAGTCGTTATAAGTGAGATTCGATTTGATGAGCCAACAGTGCAGATATTACGTGATAAAAATGGCCAATTTAATTTTTCCTCCCTGGCACTTCTCTCAGAAGAAGGGGATAAAAAAGAGAAAAAAGAAAGTGGCGCATCAACGACTGCACTGCCTGTGGCCCTCACCTTCAACCAGATAAGTTTCAACCGGGCCCAAATAAAAATCCGTGACCTAAACAAGGAAATTCCTGATGTTGATGCCACCACCAGCGCACAATTAAATGTCGCTCTGGGCCGAACCCTGAAAGATCTGCAATATAAGGGGTCTTTCGACGTTGATGCAGCAGTGGAATTTGGAACAGCCAAAACTCAGATCAAAGGCAAAGGCAACATAAATCAGAAAGATCTCGATATTATACTGGATACAAATTTAGGAGGCGAACAGGTTCATGTCGAAGCAGATGTAAAGAGTTATATGCAAGCTCCCAATGCTACAATCAATATCAGCAGCAAATCCTTGAACATTGATAAACTCCTTGCAATTGCAGCAGGATTACCAAAATCTTCATCTGCTAAAACGGTTCAACCAAAAACAAATAAATCCACTGAAATTATTGCTGATTCACTTCCCCCCGGCCTGGTTGCCAACGGCACGGTGAAAGTCGACAAGGCCCTCTATAAGGGAATTACTACCAGTGACTTTGCCCTTATATTCAATCTCAGCAAGGGAATTTTCACAGTTAAAGAGCTTTCGGCTCAGGCATATAGTGGTAAATTGGACTCAAATCTTGTAGTTGATCTGAACCAGCCCGGCTTAGCCTATAATGGTAATTTGGGGTTAGAGTCGGTACAGGCGGGTGATCTCAGTTCTGCATTTGTACAGAAAGCTGCCGGTATGCTAAACGGCTCTTTACAATCGGCAATGACCTTTTCCGGTGCAGGAACCTCATGGGAAGAACTTAAAAATGTTCTTAATGCAGACGGCTCCTTTACCTTAGTCGACGGTGGAATCAAAGGAACTCCTGTATCCTCCTCCATCTCAACCATTCTGGGATTGCAGGAACTAAACAATATCACTTATAAGAATATTACAGGTACATTCAAAGTTGTTGAAGGTGGCAAGGTCAAGATCAAGTCTAATCTACAAGGGGCTGATCTTGATGCTGAAGCTGAAGGTATAATAGGACTTGACGGGAGTCTTGATCTTCCTCTTACATTGCATCTATCACCAGCATTGGCTGACAAACTTAAATCACGTGGTTCCTTTACAAAATATCTCACTGATGAGCAGGGCGGGTCCACTCTGCATTTTAAGCTTACGGGTAATCTGAAAAGCCCGAAACCCACACTTGATATGAAAGCGTCCCAGGATCAAATTCATAAAGCCATACAAAATGAGATATTCAATAAAACGGACAGTCCCACCCAGGAGACAGACAAAAAGGAATCACCGGCCAATATTATCAAGGGACTATTTGGTAAATAATTTTTATGGGGCAAAATGACAGATAAACAACACAAAAAAGAAGACACTTCAGTTCAAAGCATTCCTCTTGGAGAAAAACTGCAGCAAGGCTGGGATCAGTTTTGCAGCTGGGCGTGGCAGACTCCTAAGCAAGGTGATAATTTTGTAATCGGGTTCCTGCGCGGAGTACTTCGCATTGTTTTTATTGTTTTCCGTGAGTCACAAAATGACAAGATTACCCTTCGTGCCAGTGCCCTGACCTTTACTGTAGTGCTTTCGCTTGTGCCCATGCTCGCGTTGGGTACAGCTGTTCTGAAAGGCTTAGGCGCAGGAGACCAGATGCGTCAGGCAGCCTACTCTTTAATTGAACAATTTGATGACGGTGCATCTGAAACTGATGAACCGCCTGTAACAATAACAGAACCAGAATCATCATTGCCGGAAAGTGATAAAGAAATACTATCAGGGGCTCCGGTTATAACCAGGAGTGAGCAGGGAGCCAGTCCCGAAGAATCGCAAACCGCAGGTATGATGTCCCATTTGAAAAAAGCTGTTGACCAGATTTTTGACTATGTGGAACGGACAGATTTCACCAAATTGGGCACGTTTGGTATTCTTGGTATGGTGTTTGCCGCCCTCGGGGTACTCGGAAGTATAGAACGTTCAATGAATACCGTCTGGCAAACCACCACTGGTCGCGCTTTTGGCAGAAAAATGATTGACTATATGGCGTTAATGATCCTTTTGCCGATAAGTGTAAACCTGGCGTTGGCTACATCTGCAACCCTGCAAAGTTCAGCATTATTATCCCATATTCAGGCTATTCTGCCTGTTATATGGGTGCAGAAATTTTTACTTAAGGCTCTGCCGATTGGAATCCTGATTATTACTTTTTCATTATTATACCAATTTCTTCCAAATACCAGGGTTGGATATATTCCTGCTTTTGGTGGCGGAATTTTTGGTGGAATTGCCTGGTACTTTGTCCAGATTATGTATGTTAAGATGCAAATTGGTGTTGCCAAATACAATGCCATTTACGGCTCATTCGCCACCTTGCCTCTCTTTTTCCTCTGGATATATATTGCCTGGGTAATATTTCTCCTTGGAGCAGAATTTTCCTTTGCCTTTCAGACATGGCGTCAATATCAATGGAAAACAATTATCATAACTCCAACCGCCCGTCTGGCAATTGCATTTGATATCATGGATGCTGCGTTGGACGATTTTGGAAAGAGAAGAATAACTGACAGAAAATCCCTTGCTGAAATTCTCAATCAAACCGAGAAAACAGTCGGGGTCATTCTAAATGATCTCGTTGATGGAGGATTACTTCGACGTGTTGAAGGCAAATTGGAAGGCTACGTGCCTGCAGCACCGATTGATGATTTAAAGCCATCTGAGATTATGGATATAATATTGGGCAAGGATCTTCCCGATGTGAAGGGGTGTGACCTGGCTGGGCAGGCACTGCAGGCTGCCCGCGACTCCCTTGA
This sequence comes from Desulfobacterales bacterium, assembly GCA_012974315.1. Taxonomy (GTDB): domain Bacteria; phylum Desulfobacterota; class Desulfobulbia; order Desulfobulbales; family BM004; genus BM004. Next base: position 3,352 of record JAAXQI010000213.1, read on the forward strand.
CCGGTACAACATTAACTGTCAGAAGATCATCCCCCAAAATAATGTCTTGACTGAGGACTCTGCCGGTGGGGCTTCCTGATCCCATCATTCAAACAATTGCTTTAACCATGGGTGTGGCATGGGCCAGTGGCATAAACCTCTATGCTGCTATTCTCGTGCTGGGGATTATGGGTTCAACCGGTAATATAACCTTACCCCCGGACCTGATGATATTAACTGATCCGCTGATCATGGTTGCCGCTGGCGTTATGTATAGTGTAGAATTTTTTGCCGACAAAATCCCAGGTGTTGATAATGGTTGGGATACGGTACATACATTCATCAGGATTCCCTTGGGCGCCCTTTTGGCAGCAGCAGCGGCAGGTGACATTCAACCTTCTGCTACTATTGCC
>JAAXQI010000232.1 GCA_012974315.1 Desulfobacterales bacterium
CATAATATATTGTTATTACGCTTCAATTAGGCAGTTCACCCGGAACTCGATGGTCGCCCTATTTGGAGTGCGAGATATGTGAAATCCGGATTTATTTTAACATAAGGTGCACCAGCATGGCTGAGATACATGATGGACCAAGTGCAAAATCACTCGCAATTTTCGACAGGTTAGCCAAGGTAGAATTCAGGAAGGCCTGGGATGGCATAATCGGGAGGGCCAGAAACGCTCTGGCCAAAAGAGAAGGGCTGGATCCACGTTATGAAAGCAGGGATCATTTGCAGGGCCTCATTCATGATTGCATTTACGCCAAAGGTGGTGATGTTTCAGCCAGGGCCTGGACAGTAGAGCTTGGCACGCTCTACCTTCAACTCTCAAAGGAGGGACGTGAAACATTTCATGACATTCTTGCCCATGATTTTGATATTGACAGGCAGGTGTTGACAGAAAAGATCAGGAAGCTGGAAGAGGCTCAAAACCAAAAAGAAGCTATTAATGCTGAGATTGGTCTGAAAAAGGCCCTTACTCCCCCAAGAATAATTCTCCTTAAGCAGTTTTCGTCTTTGCCAAACGGCCTGAAACTGTTGATTGATATGCGTGCTACCCTGCTGTCAAAAATCAAGGAGGACCATAGGCTATATAAACTTTCCACAGATATTAAGGAAATACTTGACGCATGGTTCGATATCGGCCTGCTCGACCTGCAGGAAATTACCTGGAATTCACCAGCAGCCTTATTGGAAAAGCTGATTGAATATGAGGCGGTCCATGAAATTCGTTCCTGGGATGACCTGCGAAACAGACTGGATTCGGACCGATTATGCTTTGCATTTTTTCATAATAAGATGGTATCGGAACCTTTAATTTTTGTGGAAGTGGCCCTGGTCAATAAATTAAGCGCCAATATCCAGGAGTTGCTCAATAAGGAAAATGAGAAAATTGATCCGCATCAAGCCAAGACCGCCGTTTTTTATTCAATTTCCAATACTCAGCCAGGTCTGGCAGGCATAAGCCTTGGTAATTTTCTTATCAAAACCGTGGTGCAGAAACTCTCCGCCGAGTTCAGTGAAATAAAACATTTTGCCACACTTTCACCGGTGCCTGGTTTCAGGAACTGGTTGGCTCCAAAACTTGCCAAAGGAGATGAAGAGGTGCTGCGGCCTAAAGAGATTGTCGCTCTTAAGGAGCATTTTAAAAAAGAAAATGCAGCGCTGCTATTGGATGAAATCCTGACAGATGACTGGTGCAGCAACAGCGAAATTGCAGATTTCGTCAAGCCCATTCTTCAAAGGCTCTGTGCACAATATTTGCTTGAAGAGCGGAGGGGAAGCAGGACGCTGGATTCAGTTGCCAATTTCCATCTCTCAAACGGAGCCAGGCTGGAACGGATAAACTGGCTTGCGGATCTCTCTGAAAACGGCATAGCCTGCTCTTATGGCTTTATGGTTAACTAGTATTACTAGCTCTCAGAAATTGAAAAGAATCACGAGGAATATGTGACCAGAACTCATATTGTTGCAAGCCGTAGTGTGAAGGCTCTTTTGAAGTGATAAAAATTCTGATACTGGATTCCAGATACTAGGTATTGGTTTTTTATTACTTGGAATCCAGTATCCAGCGCCCAGCAACTAGCATCCAGAGTCAAATTCAAGGCGCAATCACACAAAGAATATCATTCTTTGCCACATGATCACCCACACCCAGGTTGATCTTCTTGATAATGCCGCTGACCGGAGCTGCAAGAGCATTTTCCATCTTCATTGCCTCCAGGATCAGTATGGTTTCGCCCTGGTTTACCTGGTCACCCTCTTTTTTCTCAACGCCGACAATCATGCCTGGCATGGGTGCGATTAATGGCGTGCCTCCGCCATCATCAACAGTTGCCGGGGGGGCAGTTTTTGAGGCCACAGGTTGCGCCACCCTGGCAGGCGCCTGGGGTGCGGGAGCAGGCCTTGGGGGAAATTGTGTAACTGAACTGAAAGCTGGAGGCCCTCCGGTATCTTCAACCTCTACTGCAAAGTATTCACCGTCAACCAGTACATTGAATTTGCGCAGATTATCTCCCATGTCAGGAATGGTTTTCTCAATTCTCTCCACTAGTTTTCCGGCTTTTGCCTTTGCAAGCCACTCTTTCTCTGCTTTTGCATCTTCCAGGGTGCGGGGTTTGACTTCAGGAGGCACCTCTTCCAGGCCGTATTTCCATTTCAGAAATCGTTTGCCGGTGACCGGATAAAGGGCATAGAGCAACTCGTCATCAAGATCTTTGGCCAGATCCTTGATCTCTTCCTGGGCCTTTTCAAGCTCTGGCGCAAGGACTTCAGCCGGCCGACAGGTGATCGGTTTTTCACCCCGTTGGTATCCCTTTAACGCCTTTTTCTGTACTTCCGGGTTGATTGGCACTGCGGTCTTGCCGTATAAACCGTAGCATAGATCTTTAACCTGGCCGGTTATCATCTTATACCGTTCGCCATCTTCATCGAACAGCACGTTGTTGACCGTCTGGGTGCCGACAATCTGGCTGGTAGGTGTCACCAGCGGTATCTGGCCGAGATCTTTTCTGACCCTGGGAAGTTCTGCAAAAACCTGGTCAATTTTGTCCAGGGCGTCCATTTCACGTAACTGGTTCACCAGGTTTGACAGCATGCCGCCCGGTGTCTGGTGGAGAAGCACGTTGATGTCAATAATAGACATCTTGGTATCATCCAGCAGGTGCCTGTATTTGGGTACGATCTCCTTTTCAAATATTTCATTAATCTGTGCCAGAAGATTTATATCAAAGCCTGTGTCCCGGTTGGTCCCGAGCAGGGCCATGACCATCGGCTCTACTGCAGGATGTGATGTCCGGTAAGCATAGGGTGACATGCAGGTGTCAACTATATCCACACCCGCCTCAATTGCCTTGAGGTGGGTCATGGGAGCCATGCCGGAGGTAAAGTGACTGTGGAGATGGAGAGGGGGCTTGACCGTTTCTTTTAATGCCTTGAACAGGGTGAAGGCATCATAAGGGGCCATGAGCCCGGCCATGTCCTTGACGCAGATACTGTCTGCACCCATTGCTTCCAACTCTTTAGCCTTTGCCACATAATAGTCCAGATTATATACATCTCCACCCATTCGTGGCTCGGTCATTGAATAACAGATGCATCCCTGGAAGTGTTTATCTGCTTTTTTAATGCCTTTGACAACCGTTTCAAAATTCCGGTAATCGTTCAAGGCATCAAATGTCCTGAATATATCCATGCCGTTTGCTGCTGCCCGGTCAACAAAGGCCTCGGCAACGTCATCGGCATAATTTCTGTAGCCTACCAGGTTCTGGGCCCGAAGCAGCATTGAAAACGGTGTCTTTTTAATATACCGTTTTAGCGTTCTGATTCTTTCCCACGGGTCCTCGTTCAGAAACCTGTGCATGGTATCAAAAGTGGCTCCGCCCCATGTTTCCAGGGCCCAGAAACCAACCTCATCCATCAGCTCCGCTACAGGGATCATGTCTTCGGTTCTGCCCCGGGTGGCAAAGAGAGACTGGTGACCGTCGCGCAAGGTTAAATCCATAACCTTTACAGGATTTTTTGCAGCTGGACGGTCTTTGCTGTAATCCATCTTGGTGCTTTCTACGAGAATGTCACTACTCATGATTGTATTCCCTGTCTCTTATACACATCT
>JAAXQI010000237.1 GCA_012974315.1 Desulfobacterales bacterium
AGATGTGTATAAGAGACAGATTAATAACAGTGCCAGACAGACTAAAAGGACTTGTGCTGTAACTTTCATATTAGATTTTCTTTTCATATTGTTCCCCCAACCTTTCTGCAGTAACCATTTCATAATAATCATTCCCCTCCAGATCATTAATAACAACAGCAGGGAAATTCTCCACCTCAAACCGGAATAATGCCTCCGGACCAGCATCCTCAAATGCCACCAGATCACTTTTTACAATAGATTTGGACAGGAGGGCACCCGCACCCCCAACTGTGGCCAGATAGACGGCTCCGTGCTTCTTCATGGCCTGCCGCACAACCATGGACCGGGAACCCTTCCCAAGGGTACCCTTCAAGCCCAACTCCAGGAGCCTTGGCGTATAGGGATCCATCCGGTAGCTCGTGGTGGGCCCTGCAGCACCAATAACCTGTCCCGGCCTCGCAGGACTGGGACCTACATAGTAAAGCAATTGTCCTTTCAGATCGACCGGCAACTCTTTACCCTCATCCAGCAAGGCAACCAGCCTGCGGTGTGTCTGATCCCTGCCGGTAAAAAGAACTCCGGTCAAGCCTATCAAATCCCCTGCCTTTAAAGTTTCCAGAACTCCCTCTTCAAAAGGAAGAGTAACAGGCTTTAAATTTTCAAAAGCTCCCTGGCTGCTCTGAGGTTTTTGCATATCCGTTTCCTATAATTATTTGCTTCTTGTTTTTAAACTTTTGTTCTTCAATTTTTGAGCAATTTACAAGGAACCAGCTAATTCTTTGACAAATCATATTTGATAGTCTCGTAAAAAGTCTAGAAAATGTGTCATTCGGAGTCTATCGCTTACCTCGAGCAGAGGGAGAAATCTTAAAACATGCACCCCCCCCCGGAACATCACAGATTTCTCCCGTTGGTCGAAATGACAACGGAGGTGATTGTGACTTTTTACGAATCCATCATATTTACCCGAGTACACTGAACGCTATCAATATACAAAGTTGCCTACAGGAGACAGAAAAGCCTTAAATAGTGTTATTAAGCCAATATCTCTCTTTAATTATTTGCAAACAATTTACAAACTTCATTCACGAATGAGATTGCTGAAGATACAAGGAAGAATCTGCTCCGTTATAGCAAAGCTATACGGAACAGATGATGACGCCGTAGATTCAGTAATCTCATTCGTGAATTTAAAGCTCTATTTGTTTATGTCTATGCGCATGGCATTGTATATTCACCGCCACCGGCAAACTGGCGATATGCGTAGGGTATGTTTCCATATGCACTGCCAATGCAGTATTGATACCGCCCCAACCCATGACTCCCTGTCCTTCCTTATTGATTCTTTGCAGGATTTTCTGCTCAATCTCTGCAACGTTTGTATCAGGATTTGGGTTTCCCAGAGGACGAAGAAGTGATTTTTTTGCAAGCAGGGCCGCTTTTTCAAATGTACCGCCCAGGCCAATACCTACCACCACCGGAGGGCAGGGATTGGAGCCAGCATCCTTCACTTTCTGCACCACGTAATCCTCAACTCCTGCAATTCCTGCTGATGGTGGCAGCATGACCAGACCGCTCATATTTTCGCTACCGCAACCCTTAGGCAGAAACCCGATACGCACCCTGTCTCCCGGGACTATTTCAAAATGAACTACAGCAGGAACATTCGTTCCAGTATTCTTTCTTGTTACCGGGTCACAGACGGACTTTCTCAGATAGCCATCCTCATAACCGGCCCGAATACCCTCCTGAATAGCCGGTTCCAGATCACCTTCTACAATGACTTCCTGCCCGACACTGACAAAGACAACTCCAATTCCTGTATCCTGACAAACAGGAATCTGGTCACGACTGGCAATGTTTGCATTTGTCACCAGCATCTCCAGGGCGTTTTTTGCCAGGGGTGATTTTTCACGGTCTCTGGCAGCAAGCAATCTGTCCAGGATATCGGGTTCAAGATCACAGGATGCACTCATGGCCAGACTCCTGACCGCTGCAGTTATTTCTGAACTCTGTAATGTTCTCATAGCCTCTTCTGATTCTTTATAAATTTATATATCGAGACTTTCAATTTATTTACTTACTCATCAAGCAGATTCTTGACATCAAGCTGCATATTGAAACTGTGTTCCTCACTGGGGAAACTGCCGTTTTTAACTTCTTCGAAGTAGGTTGCTACCGCTTCTTTGATCTGGGGTGCCAGGTTTACGTACTGTTTCACAAATGAGGGGGTGAATTTCTCGAACATGCCGACCATGTCATGGGTTACAAGTACCTGGCCATCACAGTGCTTTCCAGCTCCAATGCCGATGGTAGGTATGGAAACTGCTTTGGTTATTACTTCAGCCAGCTCGGCTGGTATGCATTCGAGCACAATTGAAAACGCGCCTGCTGCCTCAAGGTCTCTGGCCGATTGCAATAATTTGCGGGCTGAGTCAGCATCTTTTCCCTGCACCTTATATCCACCAAGTTGCGAAGCGGTCTGGGGAGTCAGCCCAATATGTCCCATAACTGAAATTCCTGCCCTGACCATTGCTTTCACCGTATCACAAACTTCGGTGCCGCCTTCAAGCTTAACTGCATCACAGCCGGCTTCTTTAAGAAATCTGCCTGCATTGGTGATTGCCTCACTTTCCGAGACCTGATAGGACATAAAGGGCATATCACCAACCAGTAAAGCCCGCTTAACTCCCTTGCTGGCAGCACGACAATGATGAAGCATCTCTTCCATTGTCACCGGGACGGTGGAATTATACCCAAGAAGCACCATTCCCAATGAATCTCCAACAAGAACCATTTCAATACCGGTTGCATCTATTATACCAGCAAAACTTGCATCATAAGCAGTAAGCATTGAAACCTTCTCACCGTTCTTCTTCATGGTGAGGATGTCTTGAATTGTAAGTTTTTTGTTCATGGCAAGCACCCAATTATTGAAAATTGAAGATTTGAGAAATTGAAGATTTTCGGAAAAAATCTAAGTACTTCGATTTTCAAATTAATTAATTTAATCTACTGACAAATCTTATCTGCATCTTATTGTTCAACAATTTTCTGTCTGGCAATCATCGGGTTGTTTAGTTCCCAGAGAATTATCAGCAGTATCATATGCTGATAATTTCTCAGATTTTTAATCTTCCATTTTCAATTTCTCTGTCAATCGTTGGCAGTTTCATATGCCAACAAATCTTCAATCAAAACAACGTTGGAGCCTCTTCCTTCCTGTTAAAAGGTCGGCCGAAGTGTTCATAGGTCAATACAGTGGCCATTCTTCCCCTTGGTGTGCGGGTTAAAAAGCCGGACTGGATCAAAAACGGCTCATATACATCTTCCAGGGTACTTTTTTCTTCACTTACTGCGGTTGCCAATGTTTCAATACCTATTGGCCCACCACCAAATTTATCAATGATGGTCAGAAGAATACGCCGGTCCATATCATCCAGCCCTTCCTTGTCTACGGCTAGCATTTCCAGGGCATTGTCAGCAACTTTGGCAGTAATGACTGAATGCCCGTCTACCTCAGCAAAATCACGGACCCTTCGCAGCAACCGGTTGGCAATACGTGGTGTTCCCCTTGATCTGCGCCCCAGCTCTTTTGCGCCTGCATCATCAACCTTAAGGCCCAGAATCTTTGCAGACCGCTTGACAATGTGCACCAATTCATCGGTTGAATAAAAATCTGCCCTATCACCAGATCGAGTTGAAAGTCTTCCATTGCAGGATACAGTATTTCCTCGACCACATGATTCAAGCGATGGATCTCATCAATGAAAAGTATATCGCCCGGTTTCAGGCTTGTCAGAATGGCAGCCAGATCGCCCTGACGTTCAATGACCGGGCCGGAAGTCGCTTTAATATTTGATTCCATTTCATGGGCAATAATATAGGCAAGAGTTGTCTTGCCAAGCCCTGGCAATCCATGGAAAAGGACATGATCCAGCGGTTCATTTCTACCTTTGGCAGCCCGAATAAAGATATCCAGATTTTTCTTAACGAGTTCCTGACCAATGTACTGCCCAAGCTTCCTGGGCCGCAGATTATTATCAGCTAAAACTTCTTCCGGTTCAACCTGGCCACTGACAATTCTTTCTTCTTCGATCATGCCATTGACCTCAATGTTTCTCGAATCAACTCTTCTACACGCATTTCAATAAGAGACTCCGGAGAAAAACGTCTTTTTACCTCTGACAGTGCAATATAGGCTCGGCTCTGGGGATAACCAAGGTTTACAAGTGCGGAAATGACATCCTTTTCTTTGTTGCCATCCACCTGGGAGCCTGCTGCAAAATCAGGCAACTCATCCCCACCTGCAATAACTCCTACCTTATCCTTCAAATCAAGGCAGAGCCTCTCGGCAGTTTTCTTGCCAACTCCTGATAATCCGGTCAACCTCATTACATCCTTTGTGGCAATGGCCCGCGCAAGATCCACAGGCCTGATCCCTGACAGTATTGATAAGGCCAGCTTTGGCCCTACACCTGATACATTAATGAGCAGCAGAAACATTGCCTTTTCATCACTATCTGCAAATCCAAAGAGAATTAATGTGTCTTCACGCACATGGGTATAAATGTGAAGAAATGCATCCTCACCAAGCGGCGGCAACTTTTCATGACTGGTCGACGACAGAAATACTTCGTATCCCACACCATTAACAAGGATAGTCACCTTTTCTGGCGATTTATGGAAAAGCTCCCCTTTTAAGCAAGAAATCATAATTTTTTAAGGCTCATGGCTAAGGGCTCAGGGCACAAGGTTAAGGTTAAAAAGATAGGTACAAGATTAAAGGTCAAAGGTTAAAGGAAAAAAATTATTATTAACAGACTGATAAAGCAGATAAAAGGGTTCAATGATTCCAGAGTCTCGTTTCGCTCGTTTATACCCCTCAGGGGGGTACTGAAAAGAGTGCCCTGAAAGGGTGTTTATGCCCTGATTTTGAGGGTGCTTACCTGCGGGGTAAATAGGCAACTCTGAATACTGAATAATTTGGATTAAAAGCTTATATGTCAGTCGGTTAAATACTGTGAATATTTTACTGAGGAGAAGAAGATGAGAAAACTCATAGTTTCAGCTTTGGTGATTTTGATTCTGGCCTGTTTTAGTACTTCTGTTTTTGCTGAAGAAAAATCAAAGGAAGGCAACTGGGATTTCAACCTGGCACCTCTTTATCTTTGGATGGTGGATATGGAAGGTGATATAGGGATCGGTCCTGTTGATAATACAGGGGTTAATGTTCCCTTCAGCGATATATTTGACAACCTTGAATCGGTCTTTACTGTCCATTTTGAGGCAACTCACAGAAGTAACTGGGGGTTGTTTTTTGATTACAGTTATCTCGATGTCGGCGCATCCGGTCCCGGTCCTCAGGGTCTAACAACGATTAATATTGATATGGCGTCTACCATAGTGGAGGTTGGAGGCCTGTACAGGATCGAAAATGGTCCCCATTATTTTGATATGCTGGGTGGTGTGCGCTATACAAAGCTGGAGCCGGACCTCACAATTACACCACCAGCACCAGCACCAGGACAAAAGTTTGGTCTTTCGGAAGACTGGTATGATCCCATTATCGGTGTTCGTTATTTCTATGATTTCGGCAATAAGTGGATGATCTCGGCACGTGGTGATATAGGCGGCTTTGGGGTTGGGTGTGATTTTACCTGGAATGTGGCCGCCCTGGTTCATTTTCAGCCATGGAAAAACGTTGGCTTTGTAGCCGGTTACCGTGCTCTTGACCAGGATTATGAGGACGGTTCCGGACTAAACAGGTTCAAATATGATATGCGATTGGCTGGTCCTCTTCTCGGTTTGAATATTGTCTGGTAGCAATGTGAGCCTCAGCAAGAGCGGAGGTGAGATTGTTGTCATAAGGATGGGCAAACGTCACTACCGGTACTTTTCCCCCTTTTTCCGCCGCCGTTTTTAATGGCAAATATTTGCGGTCACAGAAAATCCTTCGCTCATAGGGATTTTTTGTGACCGCTTTTCAAAGCATTTTCCAATACTGGACCTACAACCTGAAATGCCCGAATAATGTTCGTGATTTCTTCTTTCATCTCTCAGTGCCCACCCTGAAGTTTTTTTATGTTTTCATTGTCCCGATGCCATCCGAAGATAAACTGCAGCCGGACCATACTATTA
>JAAXQI010000100.1 GCA_012974315.1 Desulfobacterales bacterium
GGACGGGTGAGGTAAGGTCGAGTTTTTCCATAATGTTGGCCCGGTGGGATTTAACCGTGCTTGTACTGATGCATAATATATCCGTAATCTTCTTGGTCGAAAATCCCTCTGCAATAAGCTGGAACACCTCCCGTTCACGATTTGACAAATTCTCATACCTTTCTTCTCTTGAAGATTTTTTATGGGGGAAATATCGAGATGCCTCGACTTTTTGAGATATAGAAGGGCTCAAAAAAGTCTCATTTTTCATAGCTGCCTTGATTGCCTTTATAATGTCCTTGCCGCTGGAATCCTTTAGCAGGTATCCTGAAATCCCAGTCTCCAGAAGTTGGTGGATATAATGCTCGTGTGAATACATGGACAGAATAATGATCTTGCATTCTGGCAGACTTTTGCGCACTCTTTTGGCTGCCTCAATTCCATTCAGTAGAGGCATGGCAATGTCCATAATGATAATATCGGGAATCAATTCAAGCGCCATATCAATGACAACCTGACCATTAATTGCCTCACCGACTACTCTCAGGTCAGGCTGCTCTTCCAGCAACCGTGCCAAGCCTTGCCTGACAATAGTGTGATCATCAGCAAGCAGAATCCTGATAGGCTTATTCATTAAAACTCGCGCTCCTTCGTGCGCTTATCGGCTAAAGGAATTTCAATGCGTATCCTGACCCCTTCTCCGGGCCTTCCTTTAAGCTGGAAAGTGCCGCCAAGCAACATGGTTCTCTCACGCATGCCGATCAGCCCTAAACTCCTTTTATCCTGATTTTCTATTTTTCCATCAAAACCTGTTCCATCATCCTCGGCAGTAAAAATGAGATTAGGGTAGCTCCTGATAATTTTGCAAGTGAAGATCTCGGCCCCGGAATGCTTCAAGGTGTTGGTAAGTGACTCCTGACTGAATCTGTAAAGTGCGGTTTCCAAATCCCTGTCCATGCGCTTGTCAAAACCTATCATATTGAAATGTATATCCAGGTTTGAGTGTTCACTGATTTCCTTGAAATAGAGTTCCAGGGCGGGTTCAAGCCCAAGGTCGATCAGCAGGGTTGGGTGTAGTTTATAGGAAAGGCGCCTGATTTCGGATGAAGTCCGGACCAGCATATTTCTGATATCTTTCAGGTCCTTTTTCAAGGCAGGATTTTCGGCCTGCACTTTCTGTTCAAGCCTGTCCAGGCCCAATTTTACAGCTGTCAGGGACTGCCCCGCCTCATCATGTAGTTCCCTTGCGATACGGCGTCTTTCCTCTTCCTGGCTCTGGAACAATTTTTCCGTCAGCCGCCGTAATTCATGACGATGCTGACCAATCGTTTCCATCAGTTTGGCATTTTCGATAGCATTGCCCAGCAGATTTCCAAGAGAACCGAGCAGATGAAGTTCCTGGATGCTTAATACCTTAGACTTGGTGGTTTCAAAACCGAAAAAACCGACTGTTTTCCTTTTTGATGTAATGAGATAGCATGTAAGCCACAGAGATTTTTCGCCAGCCGTATAGCGCACCTGAAATGATGGAAAGGATGATTCCGGCTCAAGTTCTGTCTTTTTCTGCACCAGATATTCATTCAGCATAGCATCTTTAAATTCTATCTTTGCCGGTTTTTTTTGTGTTGCTTCCGGCAGACCGAATCCAGCTCTCATGATTGGCGTATTTTCTGCATCCTCAAAGAGAAAAATCCCCCCTTTGCTGAGAGAAAGATTTTTGCGGAGTCTTTCCAGGGTAACCTTCAGGATACTATCCAGGTCCATGGTGAAATTGAGAACCACGGCAATACTGTTCAGTATGGATAGTTCCCTGTTGCGCTGTCGGATTATCTCTTCTGCCTGCTTGCGCCGGGTAATATCTTTGATGATTCCCTCGTATTCGACAGCACCTGTTTCAGGGTTTTCATAACGTCTACTGGTGACCAGGGCGTGGATAGACGAACCGTCAAATCTGCAGAAATCAACTTCAAAATCCTTTACGTAACCATCACGGTTAATCAGGTCGATAAACTTTTCCCGATCCTTGATGTTTTTATAGAGCCGATTAGCCCGGCCTGTTTTGAGCAGTTCATCCTTGTTGGGATATCCCATCATATCCACACCAGCCTGGTTGACATCCAAAATGTCCCCCTCCAGTGTGGAGGTATAGATTGCGTCGTGACTGCCTTCAAATATCCGTCTGTATTTTTTCTCGCGTTTGACGATTTCTTCCTGTAAAATTTTCAATTCGGTAATATCTTTGAAAATCTCAAGTCCGCCCAGGACCTCGCCACGTTCATCCCTGAAAGCAGAGGTTGAGCAGATGACCGGAATTTTCCTGCCGCCAATATCAGTAATTTCATATTCCCGGTTGTGGACGTCAACGCCTTCGTTAATTGCCTGCCTGAGAGCATTACCAGAACCAATACCGGTCATTTTAAAGACATCGTCGCAGTACATGCCAACAGCATCCTGGGCATAAAAACCGGTTATTTTTTCAGCAGCTGGGTTGAAATAACTAATGCGCCAATCTTTATCAAAGGTGAAAAGGCCATCAGGAATCCTATTTAAAATTTCGACAAAACTTTCCTCTTTCTGGAATTGCTGCTCAAACGCTTTGCTGTTGAAATTCCGCAGTTGCTCAGCAATAAAAAAATTAGCCCCTTTAGGGTGCTGGCTTGCCTTTTGTTTGAAATATTCACAGGAGAGACAAATGGATATTTTTTCGAAATAATCGTCAAATATATAGTTGCGGCAGTGGGTTTGGGGAATAAGCCAGCAATCAATATTCATGTTGTTATGGGCATCACAGAGAACCTTGAAGCAATTATAAAACTGCCAGCATTGCTGACCTTCCTGCAGGCATGGACTATCGGGATGCTTTTCGTGCAACAAACTCACAATGCGGGTCTCCTTTGGCCTGGCAAAACGTCTCTACTGCCGTGTATTGAAAACAGCCGTCCGGGTACTCACCACCATACACCAAATCCATAAATGCGGCGGCAACACCCCTTAACATATAACATTTCCCGGCATCTGCTTTGCCATAGGCATCCACATACCCCTTGGCCTCATATGAATCACTGGCACGGATGACCAGTTTTTCGTTCGGAACCAGTTCCTGCACAGCCAAATCACCCCACCCGAAGGCTATTGCGATTGAGACAAAGCAATTGATCTGGTCTTCTATATGTTCAATCATTGGCTTGACTACTTCGTCCCACTCCCTGGAACTTCGGATTCCCTGGAAGGTCGCATAGCCGCATTCCTGACCGGCAGCCACCAGGAGTTTTTCAGCGTTACCGTCATTACCCATTTTCTTTTCAAAACCAAAAGAGATCCTGTTGTAGTATTGAACCGGTATCATGGACAAATAAACCCCGAACAGAGGTATAATGCCTTTTTCCTCACGAATTCTACTACCATGCATAACGGCATGTACTATTTTATCTGTATCAATGGCCATTGGATTTCCTGTGATTTTTCGTAAACGTTCAGCAGCACAACATCCGGAGTCTCCCTGCAGTCGCTTACCTGCTTCGGAGTCTCTCAGGCTCGCTTACCTGTCATCGGCCTGTTTGCGTAACACCAGTAAAGCTCACAGACCTCTTTCGCGCATCTGCTGCACCGAAGTCTATGCTTATCTGCCGAACGTTTACAGGCCCGTAGTAGGATACGGCACTTTTGTTGTTCATTTACCCTATAAACAGTTACGTACCTTTCCAAGATGCCGTAACGCATTATAAGGAGATTG
>JAAXQI010000245.1 GCA_012974315.1 Desulfobacterales bacterium
GTATCAAGCTCTTCCTGGAGAACATCCCGGTGGGACTGAACAACTATTAATGTGTTGATCTTGCTGTTTAACCGATCATGTGTCTCAGCCAGTTCCATTTTTATTTTTTCGTACGTATTCTCTGCCTTGGTATTGGCCTGGCGCTGGATTTCAAGCTCTTCGTTTGCCCTGGCAAGTTTTGCTGCATTATCCTTGCCGTTGGCTTCCAGTTTCTGTAGTTGTTTGCGCCCTGTGGCGAGTTCCTGCTCCAGTTGCTGCCTGCTTTGAGCCGCCTCCTCAGAGATTTGGCGTTCTTTGCTATTGAGTGCTTCTATCTGTGTTTTATTTTCTGCCAGTTGGGTTTCCAGATCTTTTCTGTCAGATTCAGACTGCGTGACAAGTTTCTGCTGTGCTTCTAAATCTTTTTGCAGCCATGCTATTTTCAAAGAAGATTTTTCCAGCGCTGCCTTCAGGTCAGCTACTGTAAACTTTTGTTTCTCAATTCTTTTCTTTGCCATGTCCAGTTCAGCACTGGCACTTTCTTGACTGGCCTCAGTTTTCTGGAGTTGCTTTTCAGCAGACTTTCGTTGCGTGCGTTCTGCGTCCAGCTCTGCTTCCAGTTGTTTTCTCGCTTTTTCCAACTGTGCAAGCGCTTCATTTTGAGATGTGCGAAGTTCCACTATCTGCGCTTTTGATTCTGCAAGATTCTTTTCAAGCTGACTTTTGTCTGTAACTGTTCGGGTGGCGGTTTCTTTTTGTCCTGCTATTTCCTGCTGTAATGCGCTCAACTCTACCTGCAGAGTGTCCCGTTTTGCCTGCACTGTGGTGAGGGTATTGGTCTGGCCAAGTAACTGGTCCTTCATTCCTGCCAGTTCTGTTTCCAGTGCTTTGCGTGCAGCCTCTGACCCGGCAACTGCCTGGCGCTGGTTTTCAAGTTCTTTGTTCAGCTTTGCCAGTTCCGTGCTGATATTTGCACTGCTGGACTGTGTTACCTGCAGCTGTTTTTCAACTGTATTGAGTTGGGCCTGACCTGCGGCAAGATCCTGTTTCAGCTTTTTCAGGGTTTCGATTTCCTGTTTGCTGCTCCTGCCCTGGGTTTCCTGCAATTCTGCTATTTGCTTGTTTGTGGCTGTCAGTTTGCTTTCCAGTTCTCTTTTGTCTGCAGTAGTCCGGGAACTGATCTCCTTCTGCTCAGCCAACTCTTTCTGCAATACAGTAAGTTCTGACTGGAGGATATTGTGATTGCCTTGTGCCGTGTTTAAGTTTGTATCCTGGGTGTCAACCTGGGTGCGTAGCTCAGCCAGTTCCTGTTTCAGTTTTTTGCGTTCGGTTTCTAAACGGGCCGTGGCCTGCTGTTCCGTTACCATCTTTTCCCTGGTACGATTCAGGTCGTCTTCGAGCTGTTGCTGGGTTTTTTGAAATGTCTCAATCCTGCTTTGCAGTTGTTCCACAAGGTTCTGCGACGGCTTTAATACTGTATCCTGTTGGGAAAGCCGGGTTTCGGGTGCTGGAGCCTTTGCAGCAAGTTCCTGCCTGACAGGGCCGGCTGCCTCCGGTTGGCGCTTGGCAAGCTGAATCCTTTCAGGAGTTATTAATCGGACATATTCGGCCGAGACCCAGCCGTTCAAATTGACTGCCAGGACCTTAAACCACGAACCTTGCTGTTCCTGTATTTCCAGAACGGTACCTCCATCAAGCAGCTTAATAACGGCGGTTGATTTGCTTGGTCCTTTTCGGAGGTTCAGGGTGGTGACTGCAAGTGCTTTACGTTTTTCACCGGAAGCGGCCGAGCTTGAAACCGGGCCGCTTTCATAGAATGTGGGTGCGTCTTTCCCATCATATTTTACCTGCAGAAGCTGCTGCTCAGGTTCAATGCTGCCCAGTAGTCCTTCCTGGATATAATCAAACAGTTCTTTTTCCCAGGCCTTTCCTTTGGATTCGAGGGTTGAGGTGATAACTACAACACAGTTATACTCAGGCGAGACATAAATATATTGTCCGCCGTAACCCACTGCCACAAAAGCATTAGCTCCCCTGGGCCGCGAATACCATAGATAGCTGTAATAACCGTAGACCTCGTGTTTTCCCAGGTAGTTTGGTCTGGTAGAGGCTTCAACCCACCATTTAGGGATAATCTGCTGGTTCCTGTATATGCCGCCGTCCAGGTACAGTTGACCGAACAGGGCCATATCAAGAGGAATGAGGGATAGGTTGTTGCCACCCTGGTTGATGCCCTTGGGGTCGATTTCCCAGCCTTTGACAGATATGCCGAGGGGGCCGAACAGGTATTTTTCAGCAAAATCCCTGGTGCTCATACCTGTTGCTCCTGTAAGGACAGCCGACAAAATATGGGTGTCCCCGGTGCTGTACTGGTGTTTTGTGCCGGGATCAGCAACCAGTGGACGATTCAGTATTGTCCAGACCCAGTCGGTCGAATTCATGGCCAAAGAGTTGTAAGCCTGGTAACTTGTCTGTTCCAGTCCTGATGTCATGGTCAGTAGGTGGAGTACGGTAATATCGGCCTTGCGGGGATCATCCAGGTACTTGGCCTGGGGCAGAAAATCGCCTATCGGCTGGTCAAGACGCAAATAGCCCTTTTCAATAGCAATGCCGGTCAGGGCAGCCATTACACTCTTGGTGGCGGATTTCAAGTTGTGGGGTTTCGTGCGGGTCCCTTCCCGGAAATACTGTTCAACCACCATGTAATTATTGCGGACAACAATAACACTGTAGACACCTTTCAGGTCGCCGATGTTTCCAACAGTTGTTTCAAGTTTGACCGTGTTAAAACCCAGGAGCGAAGGCGATGAAGCAAGCCACTTGAGGTCCAGTGAGCTTGTTTCCGCATTGTTCTGCGATGTGGTTGCAGCCGCGCTGTTGACCCAGCAGAAGGCAAGAAGCAGCATGGGGATCAGGCAGATGATCTGTGCAAGGGGTCTTCTCCCGGGCATATTCATTAATTTCTCTGATCCATTTTTTTATATTTACAAACCATGATAGTAATAACCATTTTTACTCTATTTTGTTGCCAGGGATTTTAACAATATATGCTCCCTGCAGACAAGCTGTGTTGCTTTTTATAACAATAAGACTGTGGAGTCAATCACTATGAGGGTTTATAGTCCATTATAACCTGCTTCCATCTCTATTGTTTTTATCATTTATTGCTTATTTTTTCTCTGCTCTCTCCACCCTTTCTTTTTTCACTTTCGTCATTATAGTTTTACGATGTTTATGTTGAAATACTAATAATATTTGTGGAATTTTATTCAAAATGAAACGTCCAGTAGAGCCCAGTGCCGGCTCCCACGCAAATCTGGATTGTACTTCACCAAGGAGAATGACATGAGGCTTTATGTAGGTAATTTATCTTACCAGGTAAGGGAAAGCGATTTGCGTGACGTATTTGCTGCATATGAGAATGTTGAATCGGTAGTTGTTATCACCGATAAAACAACGGGCAAATCAAGCGGTTTCGCATTTGTTGAAATAACTAACGATGCCGAAGCAAAATCGGCAATTGCAGAGATCGACGGTAAAATGCTGGAAGGGCGGGCCCTGAAAGTCAATGAGGCCCGTCCGCGTCCTGATAAACCCCGTGGCGGCGGGAGAGGCTTCCACGGTGGTGGAGGCAAGCCCCAGGGAGGTGGCCGTGGTGGCCAGGGCGGTGGAGGCAAATCCCAGGGAGGTGGCCGTGGTGGCCAGGGTGGTGGAGGCA
>JAAXQI010000252.1 GCA_012974315.1 Desulfobacterales bacterium
TCTATATTAAATCTTCCCTTCGAGAAATTGTAAAAACCAGGGACAGATCTATTTTTTCGGGTTCTTCTTTTTCCGTACACATGGACACGACACCAAAAGAAAAAGGGTTCCAGGGTCTAACCCTGAAACCCCCTCTATTACTGGAGCTACCCATCATTGAAAAACGGGACAGATTTATTTAAATAGGTATTGCGCCCTGCATTTATGCCTTCTTTCTGCCTGAGACGGTCCGCTTTTTATAATCCTTCAACTTGCCGATATGGTACAGGTCTTTGATGAATTCAAGAATATGCGGCCGCTTATCATTGGTCGCATGTGCCTCTACTTCGACCTTTTCGTCGTTTTTATCCAGAACGCCCTTTCTTTCGTCCCTGGCGTGGATGAATTCATGCAAAAGGGTAACGCCGAACTCAAATTCCGAGACAAGCTCGGGCAGGAAAACACTGATCTCGAAATGGGACGGGTCGTAATCGCCCTTCAGTTTTTCAGGGTGCCTTTTCCGGCGCAGCTTTACCTCAAGGCCGTCCTGGTAGAATTGTATCACTTCTTTCTTGGTCAGCATAACGAGGCCGTTTTTTAATAATGGAGAGGAAAACGGACAGATTTATTTATAAAGGTAAAAGGAAAAAGGTTAAAGGTTAAAAATTTAAAAAACTGATACTAGATACTGGTAACTTGTTAGTGGTTAAAAGATAAAAACTTAACAACTTGATGCTGGTTTCTGGTAATAGATTTCACTAAATATCTAGGAGTCAAAACAGGTTTTTATACAGCATCTAGTGTCCAGTATCCAGCATAAGCTGTTTCTCTGGCCTTTAGCCTTTTGCCTTTATCCTTTGACCTTTAACCTTTCACCTATTCTTCTATCTTAACTCCCCAAATATCTTCAGCATATTCGCGGATCGTCCTGTCGGTTGAGAACTTGCCAATTCTGGCAACATTTAAGATAGATTTGCGCCACCAGCTTTTCCCATCGCGATATGTCCGGCTCACCTCTTCCTGGCACCGCAGGTAATCTTCAAAATCCTTGAGATGCATATAAGGGTCATGGGGATCCATCAAACTATCAGCCAGAGGACGAAACTCCTCTTTATCCCCATTATTGAAAAACCCATTTCTTATGGAATCAATTGTCCGGCGAACTTCATCATTGGATGCATATATATCTTTCGGGCTCCTGCTGGGATTTTTTCTTTCCTGTTCAACTTCTTCAGCTGTCATACCAAAAATAAAGATATTTTCTTCGCCTACTTCTTCTCTTATCTCAATGTTTGCACCATCCATAGTACCGATGGTGAGTGCACCATTCAAGGCCAATTTCATATTACCGGTTCCTGATGCTTCGGTACCGGCTGTTGAAATCTGCTCCGAAAGATCAGCTGCAGGGATAATTTTCTCAGCCACGGAAACCACGTAGTTTGGAATAAAGACAACCTTGAGTTTCCCATCTGCTCTGGAGTCATTATTAACAACATCCGCAACCGAATTAATGAGCCTGATAATCAGTTTAGCCTTGGAATAAGAAGGAGCTGCCTTGCCTCCGAAAATGACTGTGCGGCCCACTACCTTCCTGCCGGGATTCTTTACTATCCAGTGATAAAAGTTTATGACGTGCAGGATATTCAGAAGTTGTCTTTTATATTCGTGAATCCGCTTGACATGGACATCAAACATACTTTCAGGATCAACATTCACCCCGCACACCCGGCTGATGTATTTCGCCAATTTTACTTTCCTGTTCTTTTTTGCCAGGGCCCACTTCTTTTGAAACTTGCTATCTTCGGCAAAGGGTTCCAGTTCCCTGAGGTGTTCAAGATTTGTTATCCATGCATCTCCAATGGTATCCGTGATAAGTTCGGCCAGGCCAGGATTACTCTTTAAAAGCCAGCGCCTTTGGGTAATACCATTGGTCTTGTTATTAAACCGTTCAGGAAAAATCTCATAATATTCTTTAAAAATTCTGGTACGCAGCAGCTTGGAATGAAGTTCGGCCACCCCATTTATCGAATGGCTGCCGATAATTGCAAGTGGTGCCATGCGGACCCTTTTGACCTTCCCCTCATCTATAAGAGAAAGTTTTTTCTTCATGGCACCATCACCTGGAAAGTGAACCTCAACTTTTTTAAGAAAGCGATGATTGATGTCATAGATGATTTCAAGATGCCTGGGCAGCACCCTGCCGAGGGTCTCAACAGGCCAGGTTTCCAGGGCTTCAGGCATCAGGGTATGGTTGGTAAAAGCGAAGGTGTTAACACATATCTGCCAGGCTTTTTCCCACTTCAACCCCTCAATATCGACAAGCAGCCTCATTAATTCAGGAATGGCTATGGCAGGATGCGTGTCATTAAGCTGAATAGCTATCTTATCGCTGAACTTATCGAAAGACTTATTCTTCTTTGTGTAGCGCCTGACAATATCCTGCAGGGTTGCCGCCACCAAAAAATACTGTTGCCGCAAACGAAGTTCCTGTCCTTCCCGGATATCATCCGATGGATACAGGACCTTTGAAAGTGTTTCGGATTTAACCTTGCTCTGCACTGCGGCAATGTAATCACCCTGGTTAAAAAATGACAGGTCAAGTTCCCTTGAGGCTTTAGCGGTCCAGAGGCGCAGATTATTGACATGATTATTACCATAGCCTGGAACCAGGTAATCGCATGCCATGGCCATGACTACTTCGGTATCAATCCACTCGACTTTTTTGTTGCCTGCTTTATCCTCATAATGTTTTACCTGCCCGTAGAATTGCACAGGGAACATGTGATGCGGGCGCTGAAACTCCCATGGGGTTCCGTAACGGAGCCAGTCGTCAGGGCTCTCTACCTGGTGGCCATTTAAAAGCCTCTGATAAAAAATGCCGAACTTATACCGGATACCGTAGCCATATGCTGGAAGCCCCATAGTCGCCATGGAATCCATAAAACAGGCGGCAAGGCGGCCAAGGCCTCCGTTTCCCAGTGCTGCATCCTCCTCCATGTCACGGATTTCATCCAGGTCATACCCTAAAGATTTCAGGGCTGCATCCACTTCGTCATAGAGACCAAGATTGATGAGCCCATTACCTAGGGATCTGCCGATGAGAAATTCCAGAGATAGATAATAAATTCTCTTCTTTCTCTTCCTGTAATTAGTCCGCTGGGTCTTGATCCAGTTTTCAATCAAAAGATCGCGAAGCGTATAAGCCAGGGCGCTATATATATCCCGACTTCCAGCCAGTTCAGGATCACGGCCCTGAAAGGTCAGAAGATGGTGATAAATCTGCCTTTTGAGAACCTCGATATCATGAGGGTTCTCAATCCTGCAGAAATTATCCACTTTCTTGCTTTTTAACATTGTTCACCTGAAATGCTGAAAAACAATTCTGGAAAAACTGCTGCTGAATTATCATCAGCTAATTTAATAAAATTTCGTAATTAGTTGGTAAGTGCCATAACATGGTATTTGCCCTGATTGTGCCCAAAAATTATATCCAGACTTTTATAAAGGTAAGTAGGAATAACAGAGTATCAATTGCTGCTATCAATCATGACTAGCAGCACCTCCAAGAAAGTTACTATTGCCAGTGAACATTGCAACTGGTAATTCTCCATTAGAAAGTCAACATTATGGCAAGAAGTATGGACTTTTGAGAAAATTTAGATAAACCATAAGTTGCTTCATCCAGTTCGCCAATTATCAGTATCTTTTATTATAAGTTAAATTTTTTATTATGAAATAGGCGCAAGCACGCATCTACGACCTGAGGATCGTAAAATTCTCCTTTATGCTTTACTATTTCCTTTAGAGCTTTTTTTATTCCTTTTGCTGGTCTGTATGGCCGATGACCTGCCATAGCTTCTACCACATCTGCAACACACACAATTCGAGACTCAAGCAGGATGTCGTCTCCTTGAAGTTCATTAGGATAGCCTGAGCCATCAAGATGTTCATGGTGCTGTTGAACAATCTGGGCAACGGGCCAGGGTAATTTTACATCTTTTAATATATTGTACCCGACCTCGGGGTGACTTTTGACAAGAGCAAATTCTGTGTCAAACAGCCGGGCAGGTTTGTTGAGAATTTCAGCCGGAAGATGGATTTTGCCTATATCGTGGATGATTGCCCCCATATAAATTCCTTCAATCTGATTTTTATCAAGGCCCATCTCTTTGGCAATGGCAACAGCAAGTTGGGCAACTCTTCGTTGATGGCCGGCCACATAGAGGTCACGTGCTTCAACCGCCCTTGCTATAGCAGTAATAGTGTCTTCCAGTGCCTGTTTCAGGCGATCATGGCTACCCTGCAATTCTAATTCACTGCTCTTGCGCTTTGTAATATCTGTTGCTATACAGCAGATGCCATACACTGTTCTGGTTGTATCATACATTGGAAACTTGATTACAAGATAGGTATGGCACCCATCTTCATGGCAATAAACCTCTTCCTCCTGAATGGGAGCCCCTTTCTGTAGGGCTTTCTGGTCATTGGCTCTATAGGTGTCTGCCATTTTTTCCGGGAAAATGTCATAGTCTGTTTTGCCGACGATTTCTTCATTGGTAATATCGAAAAACTTACCGAACCGGCGATTAATAAGAATAAAATGGCCATGGGTGTCTTTCAGGGAGATTACATTAGAGGTGTTGTCCATAATAGCCTGCAGTCGTGATTCACTTTCCCGTATAGATTCCTCTGCTGTTATAGGGTCACTGATAACTGCTGATTTATGTAAAACAGAAGCCACTGCCAGACGGGCGGAAGTTGCACCAATGGCCCCGGCGAGTATTTTCTCAGCATAGTCTGCAAGATCCTCTTTTTCCTCAGCCGTACCAGCATGGGCCTGGCCGTAATCGGTGAATATCTTTTCAGCAGATTCATCACCAAGAAATCGACTTAAGAGATGCTGGAGATTAGCAATTGAAAAATCATCGCCCCAGTAGGTTGTTCTTTTATCCGGCTTGAATATGTCCACAAATAATCCAGACTGTACATGTCCGGTGCTGCTTCTGTGACCTGCAAGCATGGAAACAATAAAATAACCGCTGATATTCACCAGCATGCTCCAGAAAACACCATGTTCAAACCAACCGAGTCCCTCAAGGCCAAACAGCTGATATGGCTTAAGCAGGGCTATGCCAAAGGGGCCTTCTTCAATAAAACTCAGAGGAAGCCAGCCTGTTTGGGCAAAAAGCGGCAGCAACATGGTATAAGTCCATACGCCAAAACCACCTCCCAGTCCGGTTAACGCCCCTAACCTGGTGCCTCCTTTCCAGAAAATTCCGCAGATAATAACAGGACCGCATTGCGCAGCTGCAGCAAATGACATAAGGCCAATGGTGACTAAGGCGAGATGACCGCCGGCCAGGCGAAAGTAAAAATAACCAAGAAGAAGCAGAAAAATAATAGTAAGCCGTCGAATCTTAAGGATCAGGCCACTGAGATCCTGGCTGCTGCTAAGACGCAGGAAGCCAAGCCTGACCATGACAGGGAGCATGAGGTTATTACTCACCATGGTACTAATGGAAATACTCGACACAGCAACCATTGCGGTTGAAGCAGACAGGCCGCCGAGGAATGCAAAAATGGCAAGTATATCCTGATGCTCAGCCAGGGGAAGAGTCAACACAAAGGTGTCGGGGTTTACAATTCCAGAAGGGAAACGAATCAGCCCTCCAAAGGCTATTGGCAACACAAAGATGTTGATAAGAAATAAATAGAGCGGAAATATCCATAACGCCTTTTTAATATGGCTTTCATCAACATTTTCAACCACCAGCATCTGAAACTGGCGAGGGAGAAACATTATTGCCATGGCAGAAATAACAGTAATAGTAGTCCATCTCAAATAGTCACTCCCTTCCATGGCAAAGAGTTCGTCTAAATGGGGGATGGCCTGGGCATTTATGAAAATATCTCCAAAACCATCATACATCCCATACACTACAAATATACCCACAGCAAGAAAGGCTAATAATTTCACAAGTGACTCAAAGGCAACAGCTGCCACCATGCCTTCATGGCGCTCAAAGGTATTAAGATGCCGGGTTCCAAAAATGATAGCAAAAACGGCATTTACAATTGATACGTAAAAAGCTGTATCAAGCCAGATTGGTCCTGAGGAAACGTAGTTGGTAATCTCCGGGTACTTAATAAGTACATTAATGCTGGTTGAAACAGCTTTAATCTGCAGGGAAATATATGGCACGATGCCAATAACCATAAAAATGGTGACTAGCCCGCCCAGGGTCAGGCTTTTGCTATATCGTGAGGAGATGAAATCAGCGATGGTTGTTATGCGATGGGTTTTGCATATGCGGATGATTTTACGAAGAAGAGTCATCCACAGGAGGACCATAAGTGATGGGCCTATGTATACGGCAAGGAATTCAAGACCCGAAGAGGCAGCACGGCCAACACTTCCGTAATATGTCCAGGCCGTGCAATATACAGCTATGGAAAGAGAGTAGACCCAGGGATTGTTTATAATGCTGCGTCCGGCTGAAGCACGTCTTTCAGCGTATTGGGCAATAGCGAACAACATACCAAGGTATGTAAAGGCTGTTATGACAACAATATAATTCCAAGGCATCAGGACACCTTATCCGAATGATGAGAATCCTGTTTTCGGTGAATCGTGACCGTAATGAATGTCAGGCCAATTAATAGAGCCCAGGTTGCAAATACATATGCATAAAACAAAGGGATGCCGAAAAATTCTTTTTTTCCATCACTGAACAAGGAAAGAACCGGATAGTTAAAAAGGATGTTTCCAATAAAAAAGAAGACAATAAGCCTGGATCTTTGCGTTTCAGAGGTCATTGATAAACTCCTTTTGCAGGCTCCCAGCATTAAGGGAATGGCAGAATAATATTTTATAATTATAACATAAATTTATTTTTGACCCAATAAATGAAATTGCAAAGTGGTTATTGAAGAGAGAAAAAATGGAGCTAGAGGCCAGAGGGTTAACA
>JAAXQI010000119.1 GCA_012974315.1 Desulfobacterales bacterium
ATTTAATAAATAAACTTTCTGCTTAATGATGATTAACGATACCGAAAATTCAGTAAAAGATATGCTGGGCCGTTCTGGCATCATACCACTAAAAGATGCACAGAAACTGCTTGAGGAACGTCTTGCTCTGTGCAGTAGCAGAGCCATTGAGGATGTCCCTCTGGAGCAGTGCCTGGGAAGAATACTTGCTCAGGACATCTGTTCTAAAGAAGATATTCCACCCTACCCCCGCTCCGTTATGGACGGCTATGCTGTAAAGGCAGGTGACACCTATGGCGCCACCGAAGGGATGCCAGCCTACCTGAGGGTTTCCGGTGAAGTAAAAATGGGTGAGTTTCCCGAGGCCGGACCGGCAGTTGAATGCTGTTTTAAAATTGCCACCGGCGGATTACTCCCGCCTGATACCGATGCAGTTGTTATGCTTGAGCATACCGTGCAAACCGGCACCGAAATGATTGAGATAGTAAAGCCGGTTGCTCCCGGTGAGAATATAATTGGCCGGGGGGATGATGTAAAAAAAGGAGAATCGCTTCTTAAAAGTGGCCACTGTCTGCGTCCCCAGGATATAGGTTTGCTGGCCGGATTGGGAATTACTACTCTTGGTGTGCAACCTTTAGTACATGTTGGTATTTTTTCAACAGGTGATGAGATTGTGCCTTTTGATCAGACCCCACCGCCAGGCAAGGTACGTGACATGAACAGTGTTAACCTTGCGGCGCTCGCCGAAAAACAGGGGGCCATCCCAACGTTTTATGGAGTGGTTAAGGATGACGAGGAGTTATTTCTAGCCGCTGTCCAAAAAGCATTGGAAGAAAACGATATTGTCATATTCTCCGGCAGCAGTTCTGTTGGCAGTCGGGACCTGGGTGAGTCGGTTGTTTGCAAACTTGCTGATCTGCTTATCCATGGTGTCGCAATTAAGCCGGGGAAACCGGTGATCGTTGCTTTTTCAGGAAGTAAAGCATTGTTTGGCCTGCCAGGACATCCTGTGTCTGCAGCGGTTGCTTTTGACCTCTTTGTTCGACCGGTAATTAATAGTTTTTCCGGCAGGACGTTTTCCGACTTACCCCAATCCAGAACGGTGCAGGCAATTTGCAAAAGAAATATGAACTCAGCCGGAGGACGCACCGACTTTATTCGTGTTTCGCTTTCTCGAAAAGATTCAGGCGAATACGAAGCACATCCGGTTCTTGGCAAGTCCGGGGCATTATCAACAATGGTCGAGGCCGATGGTTTTTTTCGTATTGAAGAAAGCTCACAGGGAGTTGAATCCGGCGAAATGGTTGTTGTGTATCTGTATGACTAAATTAAAAGATAAAAAATGTTTCCTTGTTCAATTATCCAATCTACTAACCAATTAATTATCCAAAATCTATGACATCAACAAAACGTGACATCTATGTCGGTAATATGTCTCTTGAAGAGGCCCAGGCAAAGTGGCAGGAGGCTCTTCGCGCTCATGGAGTTTTTGACGAGCAAAACGCTGAACTTTCTGTCGATGATGCCCTTGGCAGAGTGACCGCCGAAGCAGTTTTTGCAAAACGTTCATCTCCATTTTATAACGCCTCTGCCATGGATGGTATTGCTGTACAGTTTCAAGATACAATTGGAGCCAGTGAAACCTCACCTGTTCGGTTACGCCCTGACCAATTTACACCTGTAAATACAGGGAATGCTATCCCTGGGGCATGCGATGCCGTTATTATGATTGAAGACGTGCATATGCACGATAATGGTGAAGTGGAAATAATCAAAGCAGTGACTCCCTGGAAACATGTACGTACCATTGGTGAAGATATTGTTGTTACAGAACTTATCATCCCGGAAGGCCATCGTATCAGGCCAATTGACCAGGGAGCCATGCTGGGTGCCAACGTCACAAAAGTCAAGGTACGCAAAAAACCTGCTGTCATTGTTATCCCCACAGGCAGTGAACTTGTGCAGCCGGACCAGCCTGTTAACCCGGGCAATATCATTGAGTTTAACAGCCGGATACTGGCTGGCTATGCCAAGGAATGGGGAGCTGATGCCCATCGTAGTGAGATCGTCATTGATGAACCGGCAATTTTGAAAGAAACTATTGCCTCAGCTGTTGAACAATATGACCTGGTGATTACCAATGCAGGTGCTTCAGTTGGCACTAAGGACTTTACTGTTGATGTCTTAAGAGATTTGGGTGAGGTTATTGTCCATGGCGTGAATATTAAGCCAGGCAAGCCTATTATTCTTGCCATTGTTAATGGTAAACCCGTTATCGGTCTGCCCGGCTATCCGGTTTCTGCAGTTTTAACCATGCGGCTTTTTGTGAAAAATTTACTCTATGCCCTGCAAGGGTTAGAACCGCCCAAACAGCCTAAGACTGTAGCCGTTTTGTCCAGGCCAATATCATCAAAACCAGGAGTTGAAGAGTTTGTTCGAGTCAAGGTTGGCATGGTAGGCGACAAAAAAATGGTGACACCGATCAGCCGTGGAGCCGGCGTGGTAATGAGCTTAGTGCGTGCCGATGGAATATTGACTATTCCTGCAGGCAGCGAGGGTGTTGGAGCAGGAGAACATGTCGAGGTCGATTTGCTCCGAAAACCTGAAGATATATTGAACACCCTGGTCTTTATCGGCAGTCATGACAATATACTGGATGTTCTGGCTAATATTTTTCACACCGCCAAACCTCCTACCTTTCTCTCTTCCTCTCATGTTGGCAGTTTGGGGGGCATTATGGCAATTAAACGGGGAGACGCTCATGTTGCCGGGACTCATTTGTTGGATGATGAGACCGGGGAGTACAATATCCCTTTTATTAAGAAATACCTGGCTGATGTTCCTTTGCAATTAGTCAATCTGGTCTATCGTGAACAGGGACTTCTGGTCCCAAAAGGAAATCCAAAAAACATTTGCGGCATTGCTGATTTAGCCAGAAATGATATTACCTTTATTAATCGTCAGCGTGGTGCAGGTACCAGAATCCTGACCGACCTGCAGCTAAAAAAATTACAAATCAGCCCTGAATCAGTTCAAGGCTATGACCGTGAAGAATACACACATATGAATATTGCTTCTGCTGTTGCAAGCGGACTGGTTGATACAGGGATGGCAATAAGAGCAGCCGCCCAGGCGCTGTCGCTTGATTTTGTTCCTGTTACCAAAGAACGGTATGACCTGATTGTCCCCAAACACCTTGAAAATACCCCCCAGGTAAAACATCTTTTTAAAGTAATTAACCATGATGAAGAGTTTCGCAGAATTGTCGAAGGGCTTGGTGGTTATGATTTACAGGATTGTGGAAAAATTTTCTATGAACAGTAGCTTTACCTCTCCTGATTGAATTTCATACATTTTCCAGTAAACATAGGCATCCTCTGTCTTCGGACTGTAGTACCGCACCCGCACCGCGTCCTTACCTGATCCAAAAGTTTTGGCTTGTCATACATAATCATTTATGATAATCAACTTATATACTTGATTAAACAGCTTTTTTTCATGTATTATACTCGTATTTACTAGCGACAAAGCTTGCTAATCAGCATATCGAATGGGCTTCGGTACAGTAAAAAATTAAATTTCATAGGCTCCTAACGATTAGCCGCAATTGCGTTTTTTTATATCCAAAAGATTTAGTGCTTAAAACAAGTTAAAAAGTTTGACGTAATATATTACGTC
>JAAXQI010000129.1 GCA_012974315.1 Desulfobacterales bacterium
TTGATGATGTCTAATACAGACAAAATCATATGTTTTCCTTTTAGGATAATTTTTTAATCTTTGCTTTTTTGAAAAGACCTCTCTCAATTTTTTTTTAATACTATGAAAGTAAAGGAATTAGACCATCTTGTTCTCACCGCAAATGACATTGATAAGACAATAAAATTTTATACCACGGTTTTCGGCATGGAACTGGTATCTTTTGAAGATGGGAGGAAGTCTCTCAGGTTCAGTAAGCAGAAAATCAACCTGCACAAGGCAGGACAAGAGATATCTCCTCATGCCAAACATCCCCTGCCCGGATCAGCTGATCTCTGCTTTATATCGGATACCTCAATGGAGCAGATTATTGAACATTTAAACAGTTGTGAAATTTCTATCCTTGAAGGACCGGTAAAAAGAATCGGTGCAACAGGGCTCTTATTGTCAATTTATATTCAGGACCCGGATGGCAATCTCCTTGAAATTTCCATTCATTTAACAGAATGACCCTAGACATTGATCCCTGAAAATCTGTCGCCACAGTTGACACCAGGCAATTGAACCAGTATAAGGGTCAGCCTGAAAACAATACCGAATTGAACAGCAAAAGGATAATCATTCATGAAACTTGGCATAATTGGACTGCCGGAAACCGGCAAATCAACTCTATTTGAAGCCTTGACCAAAATTATAATGGACGAGGCAATCCACAAACCCGAGGATCGTTTGGGGACAATCAGAGTACCGGATGACAGGGTTGATCGCTTAAGCTCCATGTTTACACCCAAAAAGACAATTTATGCCCAGGTCGAATATCTTCTGCCCTACATTGCCGCACAAAAACCAGGACAAAAAGGCGATGAGGCAGCATGGTCGACGGTACGAACCTGCGATGCCTTGATCCATGTGCTGCGCAATTTCAAAGGATATGGGGGAGAACAACCAACGCCGCTGCAGGATTTTGCCAAACTCAATGAAGAAATGATCTTTGCCGATCTGCTGGTTATAGAAAAGCGCATGGAACGGTTGGGACTGGAGCAGAAAAGAGGCAGGAAAACTGATCCCGAGGAACTCAGGTTATTACTTGAATGCAAGGAAATGCTGGAAAAAGAAAAACCCCTCCGGCATAACCCTGAACTTGCATCCGCACCGCAGCTGAAAGGATTCACATTCCTGTCAGGCAAACCAATAATGATCCTGTTCAATAACGAAGACGAAGAAGAATCACTGCCTGAAACCGGTGATGCACTTACTGACGAAAAATTCCTCGCAATCCGTGGCAGCCTGGAACATGAACTGGCCCAGATGGATGAAGAAGAAGCACAGGAGTATCAGGCAGAATATAATATCACCACCTCAGCCATGGATATGATGATCACCCTGTCCTATGAACTGCTTGGACTCATCTCCTTTTTCACAGTTGGTCCGGATGAGGTCCGAGCCTGGACCATCAAAAAAGACACCCTGGCAGTTGATTCAGCAGAGGTTATTCACTCTGACATAAAAAAGGGATTCATCAGGGCGGAAGTTGTGGCCTATAATGACCTCATGGATGCCGGTTCTTACAAAGAGGCACGTCTGAAAGGAACAGTACGACTTGAAGGGAAGACCTATCCGGTTCAGGATGGCGATATCATCGAATTTAGATTCAATGTTTAAAGTTCATTTTCAATTCTTCAAACTAAATTGAACCTTTCAAACTAATAACGCTTTGTTCCTTATAAACTAGGCTATATTTTGAGGTGGTGGATATATACCAGATTCAGGTAAGCACCCTTTCAGGGCACTCTTTTTAGTACCCCCATGAGTTTTTCCGGGGAAAGTCAAGGAAAAACCGAAGGTTTGTAATGCTTCAATATTTGTTCCTTGCGATTATTTCACCACAACGGAAAAACTTATGAAAAACATAACACTTGTTCTTTGATAATTCGGTAAAACTTTACAGCTTTTGGATTCTTGGTTATGAAGAAAGTTGTGGAGCGGGGGCACAGATCCCGCACTCAACGCTAACAGCGTTTTGGGACAGCTTCCGTTCCGCTCTCTTCTTCCTTTGCCGCCCCGATATCGGCGCGGTCGCATCAAAGTCCTGATACCTGCGACTTTTGTCCTTTCTTTCCTTCTGCGGTTGCTCGGAAGTTCTTTCCCTGTTTTTCAGGTCTATTTCAGGATTAAACGGAGTATTGTTCTTCAACATGCCGTAAACAATCCTGAGTATTTTATGCATGCACAGACCTATGGCCGTCATTTTCTCCATGCCGTTTTCAACGTGTTTTTGGTAGAGATCACGGATAAGAGAATTCGAGTTAATCGCAGACATTGCCACCATAAAAAGAATCCTTCTTGGCTCTTTTCTGCCCTTCTTGCTCATGCGAAAGCCACTGGCCCCGTCTCCGCTGATTTTATAAACAGGATGAAGGCCAAAGAAGGCCGCCAGTTTTTTCGCGGTCGAAAAACGTGCGACAGCCTGTATTTCGAGCATCAAACCTATGGCGGAGTAATCTCCTATTCCTGTGAAGGTTTTCAGGAGTTCGACTTCCTGAAGAGTACATTCAGCAGCCATGATTTTTGTCTGCATTTTAATGATTTTTTTCAGTTGCAGAATCTGGCCGACAATAGCACTGATCAGCTGCCCTGTAATGGTATCTGTGGCGGATGCAACACTTGTTTTGGCATTGGCCACCAGTTCTTCGGCGCGACTTATGGATATATACGGAATACGTGCCACCGATGTTGCCCTGGCCTTGCTTAACTTTGCAGCGGTCGGATATTGTTTCAACAGTTTGAAAACCCAGGCGGGCATACCGTCCTGGCAGTACTTTAATATTTCAGGATTCGTGCTATAAAGCAGGGATTCAAGCTGGTTTAATAGCTGTGTGCTTTGCTTGGTTAACATCTTAATGAAAGACCATTGTTTCCGAAGACTCGCCCAATAGTCTTGTTGTTGATACATCACCTTTTCAGAGTGGGCGATCAAATATTCGGCAACACCCTGGGCGCTTATTTTGTCCGTGATGACTCTTTTCAGGGCGGCCTCATTGTTCTTGCAAACTCCTGCTGGGTTGAGGCGAGCCGTTTTGATGTTTAACGAACTCTGAAATTTACGTAAGGTATTGTACCAGTTGTTTTCATAGCCGCCGGTACTTTCTACCGCCGCACAAAGTTCCGCGTCAGGATGTTCCTCAAAAAAAATGAGGAGTCGATCATACAGAAAACTATGACCAACAATGGTATCATCCAACTGGAAGTTTTCCTCAACACGCCGTTTTTGGCTATCGAGAATGACAAAGTCGGAATAGCCTTTACTCACATCACCACCTAAATAATACTGTTGCATGGAAACTCCTTTTCGATAAATATGTTTAAAATTACCAGGAATCATC
Organism: Desulfobacterales bacterium; assembly: GCA_012974315.1. Taxonomy (GTDB): domain Bacteria; phylum Desulfobacterota; class Desulfobulbia; order Desulfobulbales; family BM004; genus BM004. The sequence continues at coordinate 3,363 of JAAXQI010000129.1, forward strand.
AGCCTTGTGACATACGGTGTCAATGCACCACGTTTTTCCCCGACTTAAACCTGGTGGAAGGAAGACACTCAAGGACGGGCTCGAAGCCCAAGGGGTAAACCTTCTCTTCCATAACATTACTGTTTTACCGAAAAAGCTATGTTAAATTTGTTCACTAAATAAATTTCCAGTGGGGCCGCTTCGATTAATTTCGGAGTTGGATTCACCTGTATTGGCTTCGACCTGCACTGAATTACTTTATTGATTATTTCTTTATAAAAAACACCATACAAGGAGTTGGATGAAATCAA
>JAAXQI010000176.1 GCA_012974315.1 Desulfobacterales bacterium
AATAAAGACGCCTTATTTCCCAAATATAACTTTGTAAATTTATAAATAATAGGTGCTAAGTCAATTTGTTTATAGCTATTAATGATAATAGCTTCTGTTTGGGAATGATTGACAATAAAAAAATTAGTACAGAGCAGATCCAGGGGTGCGGGGGAATGGAATGACATCTCTGATATTATTCATGGATGTGACAAATTGTAAAAATCTCTCAAATCCAAGGCCGAATCCGGAATGAGGCACAGTACCAAATCTTCTCAGATCAAGATACCAGTCATAATCATCCAGATTGAGATTTGTTTCTTTCATTCTGGAGACAAGAAAATCATAGCGTTCCTCTCTCTGGCTGCCGCCGATTATTTCACCAATACCAGGTAATAACAGATCCATTGCAGCAACGGTCTTATCGTCATCATTTAATCGCATATAAAAAGGTTTAATTTCCTTAGGATAGTCAGTGACAAAAACAGGATTGGCAAAAATATTTTCGCAGAGATATCGCTCGTGTTCAGCCTGCAAGTCAATTCCCCAGCGGACAGGGAATTCAAAGGCCTTGTTTGTTTTTTCAAGAATGGAAATAGCTTCAGTATAAGTTATATGTGAAAATGAACTTCTTAAAACAGTTTCCAGTTTTTTATGTAATTCCTTATCAATAAAATTGGCAAAAAGCTCCATGTCCTGTTCATTATGATCCAATACATACTGTATCAGGTATTTAAGGAAAGATTCTGCCAGATTCATATTTTCAGCAAGATCACAAAATGCAATTTCTGGTTCGACCATCCAGAATTCGGCTAAATGACGGGATGTGTTGGAGTTCTCAGCCCTGAATGTCGGACCAAATGTGTAGACCTTGCCTAAAGACAATGCGTAGACTTCAGCTTGAAGCTGCCCACTGACAGTCAAGCTTGCCGGTTTGCCAAAAAAATCATTTTGTTCTTCTTTATTAGTATGAGGCGGTGCAACAACCTTGAACATTTCACCTGCACCCTCACAGTCACTGGTTGTAATGATAGGTGTGTGAACATGTATAAACCCTTGTTCCTGAAAGAACTTGTGGACCCCAAAGCTGAGGGATGATCGAATTCTGGCAATGGCTCCCAAGCTGTTGGTGCGAGGTCTAAGGTGAGCAATGGATCGTAAAAATTCAAAAGAATGCCTTTTCTTCTGAAGAGGATAGCGGGCAGGGTCAGCCCAGCCGTAAACTTCCAACTGTTCAACATGCAGCTCAATTTCCTGTCCCTTGGCAGGAGATTCTTTTAAAATTCCTTGGATCAGCAATGAACATCCTGTATGAAGTTTTAAGACAATATCCGCATAATCTTTCAGGTCAGAGGAGGCAATTACCTGGAGGTTGGCTAGACAGGAACCATCATTTATTTCCAGAAATGAAAAATCCTTTGAGTCCCGGCGAGTTTTTACCCAGCCCCGAATTTCAATTTTTTGATTGAGAGGTCTTCCTGCATGGATATCATTAATTCTACAGTAATGCATAAGTGGCGAACTCCTGTACCTGCGCAAGTTGAATAACCGCTGCAGTTTGAATGAAAACTATCACATAATCCAACCAGTATCTACCTGTGTGAGTATATTATGGTCTGAAAATTTTAAGTGGTTTTGCATTACAATGTTATTGATTTGGTCTCCTGTACCAGAAATTGCATAGGTCTCGGTTGCGGAGAGCAAAGGGGAAGACCGTTAAAAGCATAATCAGTAATGCTAACTGTATTGAGGAATACCATCGAAACTTCCGCCCTGAAGTAATGACAGCCTGGTCGGCAATTATGGTAAAGAGCAATTTGTTCTTTTTGCCCCAAGCCTTCATTTTGCGTGAAAAAAAGACCTCCTCGCCTGCGTATACCTGTTCATCAAAACCACCTATGTCATGAAATCCACGGGCCAGACAAAATATGAAGCTGCCTGCAGCGAGTTTACCTGTCTTTGAGATCCAGGTCCAGAATCCAACCAGACTGCGTGCAAAAAACGGCAGTTGCGAATCAAAACTGATAAGTGTTCCACCTCCACAATGGCAGCCTTTTGCAAGAAGGCTCAATGCCTTTTGCAATAGTTGCGGAGGAAGAATGGTATCAGCATCTAAAAATATAAAAAAATCACTTGTTGCAGCCCTGGCACCGCTATTACGTGCTTTTGCAATTTGACGGAAGGGTTCAAAAACCACCCGGGCGCCATTTTTTTTCGCAATGTGTTGTGTCCTATCAGTGGAATTATTGTCAACAACAATGATCTCCCCTCTATGGGGTATGGAATCCATCGCCAAGTGCAGACTCGAAAGAGTAGCAGGTAGAAGAGCTTCTTCATTATACGCTGGAATAATGACTGAATATACTAAATCTCTACTGGAGGATGAGTTGTCCCGAGGAATCGAATTGATCATAATTATAGTTTTTTACTAAATATCTTGCCGGTCTTTTAATGAACTTACAGATACTGAAGAGTCTACTTTATAACGGATTTTGAAGGTTCAGACATGATTTCTTTATAATATAACAAACTGTGGGGGGAATGGATGGAAACTGTTCCATGTATTTTGGGGCGGGAAGAATATTGAAGCTTTTCTGGAAAAAAGGCTGGTCGGATTAAGTTGAACTAGAAAGAGTCGAGGTCTGAAAGGTAATCCTTGAGTTTTTCCAGCAGACTCTCCGGTAGCTCTTCATTATAGAGAAATGCCTGGGCTTCTTCACCGGTTATCTGTTGTTTAATCTCCTGTGGCAGAGACCGCAACACCGACATTCTTTGTGGATCCGGCTTTTGCTTGCGCGGCCCCGTATGTCCATTTTTCATTATCTATCTTTAAGTAACGGTGTTAAAGAATGTCCTGCATTACCTCACATTCCCGGCAGATTTTCATCTTTTCCTTCCAGCTTTTCTGGGCCTTACATTCACAGATGGTTCCATTAACCAGCCAACAGAACCTGCCTGCATTATATTCGTATGCCGGACATTGCTTGCGTTGTTTTGGTGGGCATTTTTTTATTACCCAACACTGTTTTATCGGTTCCTTGTCCTGTCTTTTCCGGGACAGCAGAAAAAATATCTGCCTTTCTACGTGTGTAGGAACGGAACGCCAACCCTGTTCATAACTGTATATGGCTTTGACTGATACGCCGAGAAGCTGTGACATTTCCTTTTGGGTCTTGTCAAGCTTCTTTCGCACCTCGACAAACTCCTCTTTTTCCACCTTTACCCTCCAGATATTTTAATTTTTCGTGCTGTGCTTTTTAACCATGTAATGTCTTATTATGCAACAGAAAAGGTTTCAGGGGGAGCGGCTTTTACGATGGGCAGCTCCGACCAGCGTGTTGTGTAGGCAGGAGATTTTTCAAGTTGCCGGTGACACCAGTCCCTGATAAGTCCGACAGCACCAGATTGGATGGTGTCACGGCCCCAGCGCTTATTGATTGTGTCCACTGCCTCCATAAGTGAGATGCTGCTTGGGTCAGGAGCGTTGAAGAGATGTAATTGTTCATAATTCTCGGGAACGAGACCACTCAGCAGTATCCCGGCTTTCTGGTAGTGGTAGCCGGGCTGGTATATGGCTTTAAGGGATGTAAGCGCAGCCTTGATCAGTGTTGCAGTGTGGGAAGAGGATTCTGACAGTGTAAGAGTTTTGCTGTTGCAGTATTGCGCCTGTTCTTTTCTGAAACTGTTGGTGCGAATGAAGACGTGGATAATAGAGGCTTTCAGACCTCTACTGCGCAGTTTGAAGGCGGCCTGTGTCGTATAGGTGGCTACTGCTTCTTGCAGGGCGGACAGTGCATGCACGGGCTGACCGAATGACCTTGATGTACCAATGGACTTTTTGACAGGTGGTGCTTTTTCCAGAGATATACAGGGAATACCACGTAATTCCATGACTGTTCGTAACCCGGCAATGGTCAACTGTTTCTTAATCCAGGTATCGTTACATTGTATTAACGCCAGTGCAGTGTGCACCCCTTGCTTTTTCAGGCGGTCAGCATATCGGCGCCCTATACCCCAGATATCGCTGACATCCACCCCGGCCAGCAGAGTCTCCAGATGGTGTTGGTCATTCATAACAAAGGTGGAATCAGTGGAACTCTTTTTTTTGGCAAACCAGGTGGCAATTTTTGCCAGGGTTTTTGTGGGGCCGAAGCCAATGGAAACAGGAATTCCGGTATCTCTTTGCACAGTGTTTTTGAGAAATCCGGCATAATTTTCAAGATCAAGATATTTCCCCTTTGGGAACGTTATGAAGGCCTCGTCAATGGAATAAACCTCAACCTCTGGCTCCATCTGCATGAGAACATCCATAACCCGCTGGGAAATGTCTCCGTAAAGCGGGTAATTGGAGGAAAAAACGGTAACATTGTATTTACGGATAAGAGCTTTGTGTTTGAAATAGGGTGCTCCCATGCTAATGCCAAGTTTCTTGACCTCATTGGAACGGGCAATTATACAGCCGTCATTATTGGAAAGCACCACCACCGGTTTGTTCGCCAGATCAGGCCGGAAGAGACGTTCACAGGAAACATAGAAATTGTTGCAGTCTATGAGTCCGAATGTTTTTTCACCATAAAATTGCTTCATCATTTCTCGCAGGGAATTTCAACAGGAAATCATATTATTATAACAGAAAAGACACCGTAATCTAAGCAACAAGTGTTCGTCGATGAAAATATGTGGCTGTTCCTGAATGATGTCGACAACCAACTAAGCTGACATGTTGGCAGGATTGACAAAAGATATAAAAATCAGGTAGTCAGATATTTAGAGAGTGTGGATGGCATAGGTTGCCACCCCCCAAATTTCCAGAGGTGTGTCCTCATTAATTTCTAAGGGGGGATAATCCGGGTTTTCGGCAATCAGACGACAGGAGTTCCGGGTTTTTATCAGTCGTTTGACTGTCAGTTCGCCATTGACTATGGCGATGACAATATTGCTGCTGGAAGGCTCAAGGGATCGATCAACAACAAGGATGTCATTGTCGTTGATACCAGCACCCGTCATTGAATCTCCAGCTACTCTAACGAAATAGGTGGCTGCTGGATTTTTGACCAAATGCTCGTTGAGGTCAAGTTTTCGGTCTAGATAGTCATCTGCAGGGGAGGGGAAGCCGGCGGAAACACCAGAGAGAAAGAGCGGCCTTTGTAGAGAAATATCACCTGCGGAAGAATAAATCTCCTTTATGGGGGAGCTATTCTCCATTGGCAGGCTCTTATTCATTTTTTTTAAGTATCTCCAGCAGTTGCGTTGTGGGATGCCCATCAGCCGGCAGCTTTGTTGTACGTTGAAATTCTTTAATTGCCTGGCGTGTCTGTGAGCCAATAACTCCGTCTGTTGGACCCGGATCATAACCTTGGGCAACAAGGAGTTCCTGGATTTTTTCTACCTGGTCCCGGCTCAGTGGTTGCTCCGAAACAGGCCTGGTTGTCAGTAAGGGCCCCTTGTCGGTTATCCGGTCTGCGAGGTGCCCAACTGCAATGGCATAAAAATCCGAGCGATTCCAGCGGAGAATAGTGTGAAAGTTGTTATAAACCAGAAAGGCAGGCCCATCGTGCCCTGCAGGCAGAATAACAGAACCTTTCATGTTCACCTGGGGCAGGTCTTCACCATTCATTTTTCTTATTCCGAGTATCTGCCAGGCTGCCAGAGTTTTTTTTACTTCCCGTCCTGTCAGGTCGAGGTCAAAATCAGAGGGAATTTTAACTTCACGCCCCCAGGTTTTATCTCCCTGCCATCCGGATTCAGATAGAAAATTTGCCGCAGAAGCAAATACGTCAGGAAGGCTGTGCCAGATATCCTTCCGTCCATCTCCGTCCCCGTCAACAGCATAACGGACAAAGGTTGAGGGCATAAACTGGGGCTGCCCCATGGCACCAGCCCAGGAGCCCAACATGTTGGCTGCGGAAATGTGACCAGCGTCAATGATTGACAGCGCAGCCAAAAGTTCGGAGCGGAAAAAATCACTTCGCCTTGGGTCATATGCTAATGTTGCGAGTGAACCAACGACCGGAAAACTTCCCATATAATTGCCGAAATTGGTTTCCAGCCCCCAGAAGGCTACAAGAAATCGAGGTTGGACTCCATAGCGCATTTCAATGGTGTCAAAGAGTTCTTTATGGGTTTTCAGAAGAGTCCGCCCCTGTTCAATTCGGCTCTCCGTCACACGTATGTCAAGATAGCGCCAGAATGTCTGGGTAAATTCGGGTTGCCTCTTATCCAGTTCAATGACCCTTGGAATGGGTTTGATATTGTCAAGTGCTTCATGAAGGGTTGTTTCACTGATACCCTTTGTGCGTGCCTCCTGGCGCAGTTCATTCAACCAACTGGAGAAATCCTCTGCGCATAGCCCCTGGTGACTGAGGACAAACACGCTCAGCGCAATAATGGAAATGATTATTCGATATTTGGGAGGAATTATGGTCATCTGCATGAAGTTCCTTGTGGGGATTTACTGACAATGATTTTCATGTAATATTTATACAATATAGATTGCTACTTTAACAAGGTTATTGGCCTGGTAAAAAAATATATTTATGTTGCAACAGCACTGAATTCATGAAGCAGCGTAATAAGATCCCCATGAAGCAGACTGTTAGATGCCAGGAGCTCAGGGATGAAGGGTGAGAAAGTGGTTCCGCTAAAACTTGACAGAGTCCCCCCTGCTTCTTCAACCAGCAAATAACCGGCGGCGGTGTCCCAGGGTTTGAGTCCAACTTCCCAGAATGCATCAAGTCTTCCACAGGCCAGATAGGCAAGATCCAGGGTGGCAGCGCCTGGCCTTCGCACTCCCTGAGAGTGAGTCAAGACTGCCTTGAGCATAGCTACTATACTGTCGGGTCTTTCTTGAACATCATAAGGAAAGCCGGTTGCAACCAGGGCTTTTTGTAATGAATCAATCTTTGAAACTTTTATGGGTTGGTCATTTAACCATGCTCCACCATCCAATGTGGCACAGAATAATTCATTCTGAATGGGACAGTAAATGACGCCTGCCTGACTTTTACCCTTATCATGAAAGGCGATAGAGACACTGAACCAGGGAAAATTATGGGCAAAGTTGGTAGTTCCATCAAGTGGATCAATGATCCAGACCGGTTCATCCTGTATAGTGCTGTAGGAAGAGAATGATTCTTCAGATAATATTTTTGTTCCAGGCATATTATGGTGCAATACATCAAGAATCAATTCTTCTGAAGCGAGATCTGCTTCCGTTACAATATCAATAGCACCCTTATGCCGTATTTGATGTGGTTTTTCGTAGCGCTCGAGTAGAACGGTTCCAGCCTGCTTTGCTGCAACTACTGCGACTTTAAGTAAATCCCCAATATCTGGGTTGGAGCAATGACGCAGGCAGTGCTCAATTGTCTTTGTTTCGAATTGTATCTTTGATTGTCTTCCAGGCATTTTGAACAGATTCTCTGTTTGAAAAGGTTATTGAAAGGGTTGTTGAATCATTCTCAAAAAAAGGGGTATGATCAACAGAGACATTGTGAGGTAATTGCATTGAAGAAATAAAGCGTTTGAATTCATCTTCTGCCTGGCTGCTTCTGGACATATGTTTTCGGGAGAGCCAGATCATGAGATTTTTTGTTTTCTGGGGAGGATTCGCCTCCTGATGATTGAGGATGTCCTGCACTTCTTTATCTTCTAATATTGCAGCTATGGTTCTATTTTCGCGACTGGACAACTCTCTGCAGATGTTTAACAGTTTTTTCTGATTACTGAAACTGAACTGCAGGGATGTAATTATATGAAAAAATGCCAATCTGTCATTTGCAGAAATGGATAAAATATCCCGGCCAACTATTTCATTAATATTTCCCTGGTGTATTGCACGGATAAGAGACTCTTCAAGATTAAGCAACATAACTCCCTGCCGGATATGGAATGGATCAGAAGGAAGACCGATGCGGGGAAGAAATTCTTTTGCAATTTGTTTTTCATCAATCAATGGATGTATTTTTTGTAGAAAAATGGCTTTTTCGATAGGCGTAAGCTGCCTGCTGATGAGAATTTCTTCAAGCAGGATTGAAAAAATATCAATTTCTGGTACTGGAGTTGAGGTAATCAAGCAGGTACATGAGTGCTCTTCCGGGAAAAGAGTGCGGAATGTAAGGAGTCTTTTTCTACCTGCAATAATTACATATGAGTCAGGCGCAACTTGCCTGACAATAGGCGGATGCAGGATGCCATGCCTGGCTATGGATTTTACAAATGATTCATCAAGAATGATTTCACTGCCCGGGGAAATGGAGTATGAAAAATCTGTGAAGTCGATCAGTGAGATATCGAGACTTTTCTGATATATGTACTGATTCATTATGCAATAGGGCGGTAAAAGTGAAAAAGGAGGTGCCCCCTTAGTGGGGAAACCTCCTTAAAATATAACGCATTCTTAAAGAGCTTAATGTCTGTTCAGCTCAATAAACGGGAGCTAATCACTAATTTTTGTACGAAGTAGACCAGAAGGTTTAAAAGTGATAACCCGTCTTGGCTCAAGGATAAGTTCCTGACCTGTTTGAGGGTTTCTTCCCCTTCTGGCATTTTTATCCTTGACGTTGAATTTACCAAAACCGCTGATAAGAAGTTCTTCCCCACCGGATAAACAATTTTTCATTGTACTTAGCAGAGCCTCTACAGCTTGAGTTGCCTGAGCTTTGGTCAGGTTGTCATGGGTTTTGTATACCTTTTGGACAAGGTCAGCTTTTGTTAGAGTCATATGTCAAGGTCCTCCTTTTTAATATATAATACCCAACTAATCAAAATTATTGCTATTTGTCAAGAACTGAAAAAGATATTCAGTCACTGCCGCTCCATGAGAAAATTTGATATATATTGTTAAAAATTCTTATACCAGTATTTATAGTGTGTCGTAACTGTGTGACGAGGGGAATCTATCGAAACAAAAAGTGTTTGTCAGGCATATTGTATAGATGTCATCGCAAAAATATGCCTGTTGTGCCAGCGTAAATTGCTGTTGCACCGAGTTCCTCTTCTATGCGTAAAAGCTGGTTGTATTTTGCGACTCTATCGGTTCGTGAGGGTGCTCCTGTTTTAATCTGTCCAGTATTAAGGGCGACTGCCAGGTCAGCTATGGTGGTATCTTCTGTTTCTCCGGAACGATGCGAGATAACAGCTGTGTAGTTCGCCCTGTGCGCCATTGCGACTGCATCAATGGTTTCAGTCACTGTGCCGATCTGGTTCAATTTTATAAGAATTGAGTTGGCAATACCTTGTGAGATGCCCTTTGCGAGAATTTTTGTGTTTGTGACGAAAATGTCATCTCCCACCAACTGTACTTTATCTCCTAATTGAGAAGAGAGTTGAGCCCAACCTGTCCAGTCACTTTCATCCAGTCCGTCCTCTATGGAAACAAGGGGGTATTTTTTTACCCAGTCAGCATAAAAGCTGATAAGCTGAGCTGCTGTTTTTTTCTTTTTCTTTTCTGCTGCCAGAACATAACATTTATCCTTGGCATTATAGAGTTCACTGGCTGCAACATCCAATGCAATGGAAATTTCCTTTCCTGGTTTGTAACCAGCCTGTTGAATAGCTTCCAGCAGAGACTCCATTGCTTCTTCGTTTGATCTGAGATTTGGAGCAAAGCCTCCTTCGTCGCCAACTGCAGTCTGGTGGCCGGCTTTTTTTAATACCTTTTTTAAACTATGAAACACCTCAACACCTGAGCGAAGGGCTTCTGCAAAAGAGGGTGCCCCAATAGGCAGGATCATGAATTCCTGGATGTCAACATTGTTGTCAGCATGGGCCCCGCCATTTAAAACGTTCATCATGGGAACTGGCAGTATTTTTGCATTCACCCCACCGAGGTAACTGTATAAAGGCAAATCCAATTCAATAGCAGAACCTTTTGCCACAGCCATGGATACACCAAGAATAGCATTGGCTCCAAGTTTTTTCTTGTACTCAGTGTTATCAAGCTTCAGCATTGTTTCGTCAATGCTTACCTGCTGTGTGGATTCCATGCCAATAAGGGCAGGAGCAATTATTTCATTTACATTGGTAACAGCTTGCAGCACGCCTTTCCCCAGGTATCTTTTTTTCCTGGTATCACGAAGCTCTAGAGCTTCCCGTTTACCTGTAGATGCTCCAGAAGGCACCTGGGCTCTTCCCATAACGCCTGAATCGAGGTATACATCCACCTCAACAGTTGGATTGCCTCGGGAGTCCAGAATCTCCCTACCAAGAATACCTATTATTTCACCCATAAAATACCTTTTTTCGTATGTATATTAATTTCTAGTGGACAACCTCACCCATCTTAAAGATGGGAAGATACATAGCCACAACAAGTCCACCGATTATACCACCAAGGAAAACCATCATAAAGGGTTCTATCATGGCAGTCAGGTTATCCACTGCCTGGTCAACCTCCTCATCATAAAAATCAGCAATTTTTTCAAGCATAGCATCAAGGGCACCGACTGCCTCACCAACATTGATCATCTGGACAACCATGCTTGGGAAAACACCAGTTTCTTCAAGGGGTTCAGCAATTGGGCGACCCTCACTGATAGCTTCAGCAGTTCGGAAAACGGCTTTTTCAATAACTCTGTTGCCTGCAGTCCTTGCGACTACCTGGAGACTCTCAAGAATCGGCACACCACTTTTCAGCATGGTGCCGAGGGTCCTGGCAAATTTAGCCACTGCAACCTTGCGGATGAGATCGCCGAAAACAGGGAATTCAAGGATCAAAGCGTCAATTTTCATTTCCCCTTTGTCCGTAGCATATATTTTCTTGAAGAGAAATACACAAAATGCAAAAAAGGCAGCTCCATACAAGAGGTTATGTTTAACAAAATTACTCATTATCACAACCATCTGGGTAGGAACAGGCAGAGCAGCACCAAAATCGGCAAACATTGTTTCAAAAACAGGGACAACAAAAATCAGAATAACACCAAGAATAACTATTGAAATACAAAGACAGATGACCGGGTAGGTCATGGCACCCTTGACCCGTCTTTTGAGGGTCATGCTTTTTTCCATGAATATGGAAAGTCGTGAAAGGATTGTATCAAGAATACCACCAATCTCGCCTGCATCAATCATATTACAGAAAAGTGCGTCAAAGACTTTGGGGTGTTTTTTTAATCCATCGGCAAAGGTGGTTCCGGTCTCAACATCAGTCCGTACCTGTTGCAGGATCTTTTTAAAAGTTGGGTTTTCCTGCTGGTTGCCGAGTATTTCCAGTCCCTGAACCAAGGGAAGACCTGCATCGATCATGGTGGAAAGCTGTCTGGTGAAAACGACAATATCCTTACCCGTGACCTTAGGTTGGAAAAATGCGACATTTTCAAAAATGTCTTTTGGCTTTTCTTTGAGTTTAGTCGGGGTGATTCTGATCTTTTTTAGATGGCCACGAGCAGATTCAATATTGGGCGCCTCAATAATGCCTTTCCGTTTTTCACCGTATGAATTTTTCCCCTTCCAGTTAAAATATGGCATCTCTTTACCCTGTCTCTTATACACATCT
>JAAXQI010000182.1 GCA_012974315.1 Desulfobacterales bacterium
TCCAGGTACGGAGAAAAAAAATTCCAGGATTAACTGCTCGCTGGCTGTTCCTGGGGGCCATCTAAAATGGCAAATGTTTTATAGCCTTCCGAGAGGTTCTCCACAGTTACTGAAAAACTAAGGATATCAGTATTGGCAGAAAACTTTCTCCCAATAGCTTTGGCAATCTTCTCCACCGACAACAACGATTCCTCTGACAAATGATCAGTCGGAGGGAAATCCCCCGGGTCTTTGTGCTCTTCAGTTAAACGACTTTGTCCTATAACACCTTCAACCATCTGAATGACATCTTCAATCCAGATAAAATTTCGATACTGAATACTTATAACAGCATTGCCCCAATGCCCAGGAGAACGGGGCAATCCTCCACCGTTTTGGATATGCAACGGCGGTGTAATCGGGACATTTATCTGCAGGACAAGTTGATAGTTTTCATCAAGAACCCCATGCATCTTGCATTGATACTCACCAATCCCAATTGCATTGGAATGGAGAGGCTTCTGCTTTACGAAGTAAGGAAATTCAATTTCCAGGTGCGCTGATTCAGCGTCAAGTCTGCTTTTCATCTCTTCCAGAATCAACCGAAGATTCTTGATATCGAACTCACCGTGAAACTGATTCAGGATCTCAATAAAGCGACTCATGTGAGTGCCCTTGAACCGATGGGGCAGATTGACATACATATTGAAATTTGCCACGGTCCTTTGCAGCCTCTTCGCCTTGTCCAGCACCATGACCGGATAGGTAATATCCTTGACCCCCACCTTTTGTATATTTATATGGCGATGGTCCCGCTGGCTTTGTATATCCTTCATGGCAAAATAGGATTATATGAATGGAAGTGCCTGCTTGATACTATCAAGAGATATATCGCCTGACTGCCTCTTTCAATTCACCCAGATCAGAAGACTTCACAATATATTCATCCGAGGCCCATGCTCCCAGATCCTGCTTGTACTCATGGTATGCGGTGCTGAGAATAATCGGCAGAGTTGGATTTATTTCCTTCATCTGACGCAGTACCTCAATGCCATTCATATCCGGCATATTAATATCGAGAATAACCAGGTCAGGAGCTATCAGCCTGAACTTTTCCAGGGCATCCGTTCCACTGAGCGCCGAGTGAACTTCATAGCCCTCTTCTTCAAACTCCTCCCGGTAAAGAAGATGGATACTCTCCTCATCATCAACAAGCAGGATTTTCTTCATTGGCTGCCTCAGCACCTTAGGTTCAACTACACGTAAAAGTCAGATTTATGCTAATAAATTCGTAAATATTCAGGCCAGCATTACTTTATGGAGTTCTAATAATAATTTTACCAAACTGCAAATTCCTATAAAAACTTACGATCAGAACTATGCAGAGAAAGCTTCTTTCATAACTCTGTAGAGAAAGCCTCTCTCATATAAACAGCAGCGTCTTCCGGCGGCATTGGATTAATATAAAACCCGGAACCCCATTCAAAACCAGCCGTTGTGGTCAACTTCGGTCGTATCTCAAAATGCCAGTGAAAATAATCCAGCGGTTCCGAATGTAACGGTGCACCATGAAGTACAAAATTATAGGGCACATTTGGAATACAGGCATTAAGGCGCTTCATGGTTTCTGAAAAAATTTGCGCCAATGCCACAAAAGAAACATCATCAGTATTTATATATGAGGAGGAATGTTTTTTAGGAAGAATCCACATCTCAAATGGTGAGCGTGGAGCAAATGGCATGAGAGTAATATAATGTTCGTTCTGGCATACCACCCGGATCTTTTCTCTTTGCTCCTGGCGGATTATATCACAAAAGATACAACGTTCTTTATATTTATAATAGGAAAGGCTGCCATCAAGTTCAGAAACAATCATACGCGGCAGAATGGGCAAAGCAACCAACTGTGAATGGGAATGCTCAAGCGATGCTCCAGCTTCTTTGCCGCTGTTCTTGAAAAGCATGACATATTTGAAGCGCGGATCACGACCCAAATCTAGCAATCGGTCACGAAAAGCCCTAAAAAGGCTAAGCTGTTGGTCTGGAGAAAGGGTGATAAAGGTGTCTTCATGGTTGGAACTTTCCACGATAACTTCATGGGCCCCGATGCCATTCATTTTATCGTAGATCCCAACTCCTTCCTTGTTGAGATCTCCTTCTATGACTAAGGCAGGATACTTATTCGGCACTACCCTGAGATCCCAGCCTGGAGAATTAGCAGGTTGAGACGGGTTGCGCCCGTAAGCCAGGACTTCTGCTGGAGTAGTATTTTCATTGCCAGGGCAGAGAGGACAAAAGCCTCCTTTTACAACCTGTTCCTGTACAACAAAATCTGTGGGACGTCTGCTTCGCTCCTTAGCGATGATTATCCAGCGACCAAGAATAGGATCCTTACGTAATTCAGGCATACTGTTTTAGGATTGAGCATGTTCTTTTTCGTGCTGTTCCTGTGCGGTCTTACATTTAACACACAGCGTGGTAACCGGCCGGGCCTCGAGACGTTTTGCAGAAATGTCATCTTCACAGCTTTCACAAAACCCGTAGGTCCCATTATCTAAACGATCAAGGGCTTCCTTGATCTTGGCAAGTAATTTTCTTTCACGATCACGGATGCGCAACTCAAAATTTCGATTGGATTCTGCTGTAGCTCTGTCCGCAGGATCAGGATAATTCTCGCTCTGATCTGTCATCTCCAGCAGGGTTTTTTCTGCTTCGTCCAATATATCCTGGCTCATGGCCTCAAGCTTGGCCTTAAAATGTGCCTGTTGTTTTTTGTCCATAATTTATTCTCCACATTCCCCTAAAAACCAAATTAATACAGCAAATATATTGAAAAACTCAAACTTTTTAAAATGCAGCACTTAGATATATATCGTTTTTTTTTACCAGTCTTGTGAAGGAGTCGAATATTATTGATTTAGACGTCTTTGTCAACAGCTTTACACATCTTTACCGGACTTACCAATGAAATTCCAGGATACTACTCCTTTCGACCGAGATGTAATAATTTCTTAAGCAACCCCTCTTCGTTTCCCTTTACCTTTTGCCTCTCCAGTTCACCAAACTCCCGCAGAAGTTCTTTCTGCTTTTTTGTTAATTTCTTAGGAGTAACCACCGTGACCTCTACAATCATATCGCCCCGAACATTACCCCTGAGGTGTTGGACGCCTTCATTTTTCAGGGTGAATCTCTGTCCGGTCTGGGTTCCTTTAGGTATCTTTATATTCTTTTCACCATGGATAGTCGGAACCTCCAGACTGCATCCAAGAGCAGCCTGATCAAAATTCAAGGGATACTGACAGTAAATCAAGTCTCCTTCACGCAAAAAGAACTCATGGGGCGCAACGTGAATTATAACATAAAGATCACCGGCCGGCCCGCCTTTACGGCCGCCTTCTCCAGTGCCATGCAGGCGCATCTTTGCGCCGGTATCAACTCCGGCAGGTATCTTCAGTGCGACCTTTTTCTTGCTTTTAACCAGGCCGACACCATTGCAGTCAGCACAGGGATCTTTAATTATTTCTCCCTCTCCCCGGCATTCCGGACAGGTGGTGCTCATGCGAAAAAAGCCCTGTGCCCTGACTACCTGGCCTCTTCCATGACAGGCTGAACATGTTTCTGCCTTATAACCGGGACGCAGCCCTGTTCCTTCACAGGTCCAGCAGGTATCAGGCCTTTCAATTTCAATATCCTTGGAAATACCATGCACAGCTTCCATAAAGGTTATGGACAGATCATAGCGAAGATCCGATCCCCGCATAGGCCCCTGCTTTGAGCGCTGTGTCTCACCTCTGCCAAATCCGAAGATATCTCCAAAAATATCTCCGAAACTGGAAAATACATCTTCAAAGTCAGGCCCTTGGTACCCCCTACTCTTCAGTCCCTCAAAGCCGTAGGTATCATATATCTGACGCTTCTTGCTATCGCTGAGAACTTCGTACGCCTCTGTGGCCTGCTTGAACTTCTCTTCTGCTTCCTTGTCTCCCGGATTACGATCCGGGTGAAACTTCATGGCCAGTTTTCGATAAACCTTTTTTATCTCATCAGAAGAAGCCGTCCCTGAGATGCCAAGCACCTCATAATAGTCAATTTCCATGGTGCGGATCAAACTGCCTCCACTTCTGGTAGTGTCTCTGCCTCACGGCTAATTTCAGCATCACTTCTTGACGTATGCTTATTATCACGCTTCGGCAGTTCTGCTATATTTCCGAAATTCACTTCACCGGCAGCAATTTCCCGCAGGGCCATAACAACTTCCTTGTTTTTTCTGGCTGGTATCAACAATGGGGCCCCGTGCCGCCTTTGCTTAACCCGCTCTACCGCCAGGTGAACCAGGCTGAAACGGTTGTCATCACCGATTTTGTCCAAACAGTCTTCAACTGTAATACGTGCCATAGGTAATAATCTCCTTATAAAAAATAACAGGCTTCAAGTGTCGATCCTAAAAACCGATAGAATATAATCATTTTGTGAAAAATCGCAAACTTTATTAGCGCATGAAACGAACAAACACCTTTCTTCTTATTAGGAGCTTGTCCGTAAATAAGCTCTAGACAAAAGGATTATTCAACAGCAGTGTCTCATCACGGGCGGGGCCAACAGAAATTATTGCTGCAGGGGTTTCAGTAATATCCTCTATGCGTTTAATATAATCACGAGCCTTTTGAGGAAGATCCTCAATATTGCGGGCACTGCCAATATCTTCCTGCCAGCCGGGAATCTCTTCATAGGCTGGTTGTACTTTTTCAGTCAGCCTGATATTGCTCGGCATGGATGTATATTTTTTGCCATCAGCTTCATAGGATGTGGCAATCTTCAGGGTAGACTGGCCGCTTAAAACATCCAGCTTTGTAACCGCTAATCCGGTAATGGAGTTTAAGCGGATTGCATCGTTTGCCACAACACTGTCCAACCAGCCACAGCGGCGTTTTCTGCCGGTAGTGGCTCCGAATTCACCACCTTTCTGCTGCAGTTGCTCTCCTGTTTCGTCGAAAAGTTCGGAGGGGAATGGACCGGATCCTACTCTGGTTGTATAAGCCTTTAAAATGCCGATCACCGCATCAATGTGGACTGGCCCGAAACCACTTCCGGTACAGGCATTACTTGCCACTGTATTTGAAGAGGTAACAAATGGATAAGTGCCGTGATCTATATCAAGCTGCGTACCCTGCGCCCCCTCAAAAAGTATATGCTTGCCGCCTTTTCTGGCCTGGTCAAGTTCTACAGAAATATTTCCTAAAAATGGTGCCAGCTTTTCTGCTAAGGTCTGAAACTGGCTGTAAATATCTTCAAAAGAAACCGGTTCGCTGTTGAGCCTTTTGGTGAGCAGAAAGTTTTTCTCTTCAATATTGTCTCTTAATTTATCTCTGAAAAGATCCTCATCAAGCAAATCTCCGATCTTGATCCCTTTCCTGAGAATTTTGTCTCCATAACATGGTCCAATGCCCCGGCCGGTGGTGCCAATTTTTTTGCTGCCTTTCAAAGCTGCTTCCTGGTTCAAATCCAGGCTCTTGTGATAGGGCATTATCAGGTGGGCATTTTCACTGATCATCAGCCTCTCCGGGGTAACCGGCAAACCGCTTTCTGCGAGTTCCTGCATTTCTGCAAGAAGGACTTCCGGATCAATGACCACTCCGTTACCAATCATACACATCTTACTTTCATAGAGGATACCGGATGGTATAAGATGAAATACAAACTTTTTTCCTTCCACCACCAAGGTATGTCCAGCGTTATTGCCCCCTTGGAATCGGACTATATAATCCGCGTACCGGGTAAGCAAATCGACAATCTTTCCCTTGCCTTCGTCACCCCATTGGGTACCTACTACAACCACATTGGCCATTTATATTCTCCTAAAGCTGATCCCAGCAAAAATAATTCCTATTCAGGTAAAAAACACAACGAAAAACATAAGCGACAGCAAACATAGTAAAAGGTTTCCCAAAAGTCAATCAGCCCGGTTTCACTTAAGCACTGATTCTTGACACCCACTATTAAATACCGTAGATTGCTGGCTGCATTATACTATTTTTTTATACCAAATAAAACGGTATAGGGGAAGCTGGGATGATCTTAAATTCTGCCCCCCCTTTAATTCATTTCAAAGGTGATCTTATTCTATGTTTGTCGGCGTCTGTAAACAGACGCGGACGGCATGGGGGAAGCTGATATGTTGTTGCATTCTAAAATTATTGAATCTACTAAAAGGATATACCTTTAATGTTTGGCATTGGACTTCCTGAATTGATCCTTATCATGGCTGTTGCTTTGATTGTTGTCGGGCCTGATAAACTACCCGAATTGGCCAAGTCTCTTGGCAAGGGTATTGTTGAGCTTAAAAAAGCTGCATCCACTCTGAAGGAAAGCCTTCACGACGAAGACGAAGAGACCCCTGCATGGGATCAGCAGGATATTGATAAGCATCCAAACAAATTGCTTGAGGCATACAAAGATCTTCCGGAAAATGCCCTGGCAGATAAATTTGAAACAGTTACACCCGAAGGACCTGAAACAGACTCAGAACCTGCTGCTGCAACTGAAGAGATCAGCCAAACCACTACCGAAGAAGCAGAATCGGTTGCCGCACCTGAAGAAATCAGTCAAACCACTCCTGCAGAATCAGAAACTGAAAGCCCAGAAAAAAAGAGTACTTCATGATCACCACCTCAGCCCACCTTGAAGAGCTTCGCAAGAGGCTGCTTGTTTCATTTGGAACTATATTTCTCTTTGCAGTTCTTGCCTATTTCTTTGCTGAACAGATTGCCCGTTTTTTTATGATGCCCCTCTTTTCTGCCCAGTCAGAGGTAGTAAAGCTAGTCTATACAAATCTTACAGAAGCCTTTATCACCTACCTCAAACTTTCCCTCCTCATTGGTATAACTTTCAGTATCCCTGTCCTGATTTATGAACTCTGGATGTTTATAGCACCCGGACTGCATTCCAGTGAGAAAAAGACCGTATTGACCGTTGTATTCTGGGCTACCCTGCTTTTCACAGCAGGAGCATCCTTTGCCTTTTTCATCGTCCTGCCGCAGTTGCTTCATTTTTTTATGGGATTCTCCAATCCAAAGCTGACCGCACTGCCAAAGCTTGGCGGTTACATTACATTTGTGGCTCGCACCTCTCTTGGATTCGGCCTGGCCTTTGAAATTCCTTTTCTGATGGTTGCTGCGGCAAAAATCGGTTGGGTCAGTCGTACCTATTTTTCAACAAAACGGAAATATTTTTACCCGGCCATATTAATGCTGTCATTTCTTCTTGCTGCCGGAGATATTATGGCAGCAATTCTGCTTTGCCTGCCACTGCTTGCCCTATACGAGGCAGGAATTCTCATTATCCGTCTGTTTGCCAGAAAACCTGAAAATGATGCTGCGCCCTCTAGTGATCCGGATGACAGTGATTGATCTTTTTACATAGCCATGGAAAACCATTTTATAGACTACCGCGATGACTGCTGAAAGGGAGTAAAAGACGTCAGACTACGTCTTAAACTGGCCAGGACTGGCCAGACTTTCAGCTTCGTGTGTGAAGAAAAACAGATAAGCAGAATTTTACGGGTCATTGTTTACTGTGATGGTGTTATTGCCGAGCAGATAACAAAAGAAACCGGAATTTTTATAACAGTCTGCAAGGCATAAGCAGGTTGAACGATTACGCTCATCTTACCTTCCTGACTCATCCTGATCCTGGGATTTCCATACTTTAGTCGAGCAGAAATCCCATAACACCCAAGCATTTTCACAGAATATATTTTTTGGAGATTCCCAGTTCCTGCATAACCTGGGTTGCGGTCTCCTCAATGGATTTACCTGCTGTGGAAACAACGGGGATATGAGCCTTCAAATAAATCTGTTCTGCCTGTCTTAATTCCTCAACACAGGTGGAGTTCTTTGCATATTTACTTCCAGAATAGCGCTTTTCCCTGGCACTGCGCAGTTGTTCAGGCGATGTTGTCAAGGCAACCACCCGATTTTTGTTCTGCCGGATCAACTCAGGCAGTCTGTAGCTATTAAGATACTCTGATGTAAGCGGGAAATTGGCAGATTTTAGCCCCATCTGGGTCGCAAGAAAAACGGAAATTGGAGTTTTGCCGGCCCGGGAAACACCAAGCAGTATTACATCCGCCTCATAGTATTCGCTGACCTTGGTGCCGTCATCATGGGCCAGACAGTAATGAATAGCCTCCACCCTTTTATTCATCTCCATATCGCTTGGATGCCGGGCAAAACCGGGCTCACGAACTGCTTCGGTTTCCAGGCATGTTTCCAGGTCTTCCAGAAACTGTCCGTACATCTCGAAATATTCCACTTCCGGCGAATCAAAGACTGCGCGGATATTGGGATCAAGAATTGTGCTGAAAATTATTGGCCTCCGCCCACCCGAACGTTTCACAATATGATCCATTGTCTTTTTTGCCTCTGCAACGGTCAGAATAAAGGGAAATTTCTCTTCATTAAAATTTACCTCAGGAAACTGGCAGATAAGGGCCTGGCCCAAGTTAGTAACCAGAATACCGGTACTGTCAGAAATATAATAAACATCCTTGGAACTCCACATAATTTACAACTCCAGAAGGTTTTTATGTTTTTTTTAAGGGGACAGATTTTAAATCTGTCCCGGGTACACTCTCAGATTATTCTTTAGTGCCGACTGCTGCAAGGTATATAACTGATTCCTCCGTCCCGTCAAAACCCAGCAGTGCATTTAAATCGTCATCGTAAAAAGCTGCCACAGGACAGGCTCCCAACCCCAGGGCTTCAGCTGCCAGAAGCAAATTCTGACAAATATGACCTGCATCCATGAGGATATAGCGCATACCCCTGTGACCATATTTGGAAAAATTTCTCCGAAGAATGGCTGACCAGATAAAAACTACTCCGGCTTTTGCCAGAAACGACTGGTCAAGTGCAGCTTCGGCCACTTTATTGCCAACAAATTCCGCACCCAGCTTTTCAAGGCTGAAATCGGCAGGTTGAAAATGAAAAAGACCGGAATCTATCGACTCAATATTTTGCACAGAAAGATAGGTTTCCACAGGATAAAGAGCTCCGGCAGAAGGTGCATTTCTGAAAAAAAAGTTACCTGCCCTGCCGGTAATCCCCTGGCTGGCCCAAAGCAGCATGGAAAGTTCCTTTATGCTGATCGCGCTTTTGCCAAATCGCCTGCTTGACCGTCTTTGCTGCAAGGTCTCACGCAACCCTCTATCCATATCCCAGCCTGTTGGCAGCACAACTTTTTCCGCACCAACATACTTTTTATAGGGTTGGGCCGGCGCAATATCCAACCGCGCCTTGCGCCTGATAGTCTGCCGATCAAATTTTGTGTCCTGCAAATAGCGATAGCCAAGAGAATTTTTCAATTCATCCATAGTATTAATCCTGTTCAGTAATTTACAAAACGAATTACATTTTCCGGCAACTCTGGCAGCTTTCCTCAATAATCGCCCTGATACTTTCTTCCTGCTGCTCAATACTTTCAACCAGCCTGAACTGTACCATGGCCCGGTCAAGATTATGGGCCGGGTAGCTGATTTTAAAATAGCGATTACCCTCCAGAAAATCAGTGTAGAACCTGAGCCCCAGTTCAAAGGGGATAAGCCTGATGGCATCAAATAAAAAATCAAAGTCCCGGGCAGTAACGCATTCATGTGCTGCGCCCATATATCCTGACAGTACAGCCTCGCAGCGTCCTAAATCAAACTGGACTGCATCGAAGTCGCGAGTCTCCTCACCCTGAATGTTGCAGCAGGAACGCAGGCAATCACCTATATCATATAGTACCAGCCCCGGTTTAATTGTATCCAGATCAATGATACTGACAGCCTTGCCTGTCCGGTTATCAACCATTACGTTGTTAATCTTGGGATCCCCATGGATAATCCGCATCTGCAGCTTATTATGCTTTCGTCCATTTTCCAGCACAGGGGCCCACCTTCTCCGTTTCTCCACAAATTGTCTGCAAAAGTTCTCTGATTCATTGGGTTCCCCGTGAAACTCCGGGGATAGAACCTGGTCATATTTACTGAGATAGAGCTCAATATTATGAAATCCCGGCAGGGTATCGTGCAAAAGCTCTGGAGTAAGATTGCTAGTCAGGTGATGAAAAATGCCTAAGGCCCGCCCAACCTCCCTGGCATTATCCAGGTCGGTAATTTTTTCCAGCGGCTTGGCTCCATGAATGAAGCTTAGAGCCCTCCAGAAACCTCCCTCAGGATCGATAAAAAAATCCCTGTTATCCCTGGTTGGGATTATGTGCAACATAATCCAGTCTGAATCAATTCTTAAGTCAGCACGTTTTTTCAGGTCATGGACATGTTCGCATACCACCCCCAGGTTCTGCATAATCAATTCAGGCTGTTTAAAAACCTGGGTATTGATGCGCTGCAGGATAAAACTATCAGCCTGACCACTTAGCCTTACCAGGTAGGTATCATGAATGACCCCCCTGCCGTGCTCCTCAACTGTATCAATAGTTTCGAACTGCCTGATAAAATTTTCAGCAGCCTGTTCAGATATACTCATGTCCGATACCTGCCACCTCGTTGAGTTCTGCCAGTATATTCTTCTCATCCACATTATGCATCATGGCACTTTGCCTGACTGATTCCGTAGCCTGTCCAGGGCATGAAAAACAGGCCGAGCCATAATATTTCTTAAATACTTTTTCCGTGGCCGGGTACACCGTAAGGATATCTCCTATCACATGCTGCTGACCAATAACATCACCCTGCTGAAGTTTTCCCTGGATAGTCTGAAGCGGTGCAGGTTGGGGATGTGCTGCTCTCTTCTCTGATGCAATGGAGGCAACCGCCTTATTGAGAAGGCTGACTATCAGATCAGCGTCTAATCCGTGCCGCTCGCAGGCCATGCCGAGAGTGACGGGCAACCCTTTTACCTTTTCACGGTGCTCCGCGTCTGCCAGTGGTTGAAATCCGTTGTTAACCAGAATATCTAACGTCTGCGGCCATTTAGTCAGAACTTCACCCATACGCGTTTCAGCTGTTATGACGATTTTTGGTTCAGGCTCCGCTTGGATTGATTCCTCCTCTTCTTCTGGTTCTTGAGGAGCCGCCAGGGTAACCCCAAGGTTTATTGCAAACAAGAAAACTGAAACAACAGAGAGCAAGGCAAAGAGTGCAAACCCTGCCGAAGGCCTTTCGGAAGAGGTGAATACCATGCCGATCAATCCAAGGTTGGCGCAATAAAAATGAAAGGGTACCAGTTGTGGCCATTTAAGATTTCTGGCATTAAACCGTGGCAGAATAAAATAGCCTACCCCGTAAATCATCATGGCCATAAAACCAAGGAGATTAAAATGGATATGGGCAAATTTCACCCATTCCCCGGTCTCTGCCAATCCCATCCAGATACCCAATATTGCGGCCAGAAAGAAATAAATTAATGAGGCCAGTACAAACCCTTTTGTATATCTGTCCATTTTAGATCTCCTTCATTCGTGCATTTGCTTTTGCATGAATATGTTGTAAATGGTTTGATAACTTTTTTACCTTGCTAAAGTATAATATTGCAACTC